>JBKJOD010000315.1:0-9771 GCA_046593245.1 Phycisphaerales bacterium | reverse complement strand
CGCTGCTGCGCCAGCTTCACCGCCGCGCTCTGCGCGTTCTTCACCGTCTCGAACACCTTCCGATTCCGTTCCGGCACCGCCGCCCCGACACTCGGCGCGGCGTACGCCACCCAGCAGATATCGCTGAACACATGCTGGTCCCCCGGCCGCCGCGCCCATAGGTCCACCAGTATCCAATCACCCTTCCGAATCTCTGCGGAGTCCGTCGGCGAAACCTCAAAGTGCGGGTCCGCGCCGTGCTCGTTGACGCCGACGATCGGCCCATCCGGCGTCTCCAGCCCCGCCTTCTTGAACAAGTCGAGAATGTGCAGTTGCACATCCCGCTCCGTCACATTCGTCCCCGCCGCCAGCCGCGCCCGCATGAACGCGAAGCCCTCATCCTTGATCCGCCCCACCTCGCGCGATGCCCACTCATGGCTCTCCAGCGCCCCCGCAGTCCAGCACGCGATACACACCTGGATCAGATTCGCGCTCGACACCACCTCCGCCCCGCACGACCGCACCATCTCAACCGTGCCCGCGTCAACAACGCCCACCACCGGCAACTCGCCGCGCGCCGAGTATTCCATCGCAACCTTTCCGCCGCCTTCAAGCAACCGCGCCGCCACCCACTGCCACAACTCCTGCCATGTGAGATACCCATCGACTCGCACCGGCTCGCCGCTAAGCAGCTTACACCCATGCGTCTCGAACGAGCCGCGATCGATCCCGTGCGACAGCAGCACCGGCGCACCGTTCGCCGGAATCCACAGCGCTGCCCGGCGCGTCGTGAATCGCCGCCCCGTCGGATGGTTCGCCGGCAGCGGCAGCAGCCGCGCCAGCACGTTGTTGGACCCCCGAAAGTCCCACACCAGCCACCCGCCGATGCGCTGGGCCGCCATGTACCGCTGCAAGTCAGAGAGATTCATACCGAATCCTACCGCGCCGCATCACTGCCGGTTCACCATGTGCAGCGCGGTCGTCCGGAAGTACGGCCGCAGCGTCTCCCGCACATCCTCATCCAGCCCCGTTTCCGCCATCGCCCGCTCCATCAACTCGATCCACCGCTCCGCGCCGCTGGCGTCGATCACGAATCGCACATGCCGCTGCCGCAGGCGCGGGTGCCCGTGCTGCTCCACGTATCGCATCGGGCCTCCGAAGCGCCCGATGAGAAAGTCGCGCAGTCGCGCCTCCGCGTCGGACATATCCGCAGAGCGTCCCGCGAGCGATCGCTCGTACATCGGCCCCAGGACCGAATCGCCCGGCACCTGCGCGTAGAACGCGCGGACGAGGCGCGTGAAGCCATCCTCGCCCAGACGCGCGTACACCTGTTCCTCCGTCAGCATCATCGCCTCATACTGAACCCCGGCGGTCACGCCGGGGCTGATCCTCATTCACCCCGTCCGAAACCCCCGCGTGACCGCGGGGGCTCAGTATGTGTACTCACCAGCGACGCGATCGCCGCAACGTCAATCCGGTAGACCGTCCACTCATCCATCGGCTTTGCACCCAGCGCCTCGTAGAAGTCGATCGCGGGCGTGTTCCAGTCCAGCACGCTCCACTCCATGCGCCCGCAGCCGCGCGCCGCCGCAATCTTCGCCAGTTCCACCAGCAGCGCCTTGCCCAGCCCGCTCCCCCGCGCGGCGGGGCGCACGAACAGGTCTTCCAGATACAACCCCGGCTTGCCGAGCCACGTCGAATAGTTGTGGAACCAAACCGCAAACCCCTGCGCCACGCCGTCGATCTCGCCGATCAAACACTCCGCGACCGGGCCGCGCCTCGGCGCGCCGTTCAGGTGCGGGCTCCCTTCCAGTGAATCGCCGAAGAGATGGCGGCGAACGAGTTCAGGGGTGGCAACTGCGGCCTCGGGAGCACGCTCGTACTCGGCAAGGTCAGCGATGAGCTGGAGGATGAGCCCGATGTCGTCGGGCGTGGCGGGGCGAATGTGAATCGTCGGCATGGCCGAGCGTACGCGCTTGGATCACTTCTTTGGCGCCACGCGTGTAATGACCACCGGCTGGACCGGCACATCCTTCATGCCTTCCCCATCGACGATGACATCCGGCCGCGCCATGGTTGCGCCTTCGCGGATGCGATCGACGATGTCCATGCCTTTGACGACGTGGCCGAACACGGCATAGCCGGCCTTGCCGGTGATCTCGCGCGGCGTGTCCAGCTTGGGGTTGTCCATCACGTTGATGTAGAACTCGCGGGTGGCGGTGTCGGGGGCGGAATCGCGGGCCATGGCGATGGTGCCGCGGATGTTCTTGAGGCCGTTCTGCCATTCGTTGACGATCGGCACATCCTTGCGGCCCGCGGCCTCGTCGATCTTGGCACGCTCCTTCAGATCCGGGGTGAAGCCGCCGCCCTGGATGACGAAGGTTTTGATGACGCGGTGGAAGATGGTGCCGTCATAGTCGCCGCGGGATGCGTGGGCGAGGAAGTTAGATGTGCTGATGGGAGCGCGGGCGGGGTCGAGTTCGAGGACGATCTCGCCGGCGGTGGTCTGCATGGAGACGAGGTTGCGCGAGGAGGAGCCGCAGCCGGTGAGGAGGGTGGCGAGGGTGAGGGCGAGGAGGAGGTGGAGGGTTGGCATGACAGGAGAATACCGTGGGGCGCGGCGTGGCACACGACCCCTCCGCCCTCGCTGCGCTTGGGCACCTCCCCCGCCAGGGCGGGGGAGGGGGCAGACATCAGCGGCGTTTCTTGCCGCGGCCGCCTTTTTGGGGGCCGCCGCCACCGCCACCGGGTCCGCCGCCGCCTTTGGGGCCGCGGCGGTGATCGGTCTTGGCCATGTCGCGGGTTTTGGATCGCTTGGCGCGGCGTTGCTCGCCGGTCATGGTGGGCTTGGGGGCGTAGGAATCTTCGGAGAGCCCGGCGAAGTCGCGGGACGGTTTGCCCTTGTCGGCGGCGGTTGCGCCCACGGGGCGCTTGTTCTTGCCCTGATCGCGGGAGCGCGGGTCGGTGATGACCAGGTCCATGCGGCGCGCGGCGAGATCGATGTTGGCGATGGTGATGTTCACTCGGTCGCCAATGTTGAAGGAGCGGCCGCTGCCCTGGTTGACGAGCGCGCCGGTGCGTTGATCGACGAACCAGCGCCCGCCACCCCCTCCACCCTGACCGCCGGTGGGAAGATCGGCGGCCTTGATCATGCCCTCGGCGAGATACTTCTCGATCTGAATGAAGACGCCAGCGCCCGTCACACCCGTGATGATGCCGGGGAAGGAATCGCCGAGGTGGTTGGTGAGGAGTTGCAACACGAGGAACTGGCGGAGCGATTGCTCCGCACCCTCGGCCCGTTTCTCGGTGTCGGTGACGGCGCGGCCGATCTCAACGAGTTCATCCTGATCGATCACGCCCTGCTTCGGGCCCATTTCAAGGAGCGTGCGCCCGAGGCGCTTGCGGTCGCTCTCGCTGCGCGGCGGCTTGTTGCCGTTGTCGGTCTTGCCGAGATAGGCCGCGAGGGCGCGGTGGACGGTGAGATCGGCGTAGCGCCGAATGGGGCTGGTGAAGTGCGCGTAGGCCTCGCTGGCGAGGGCGAAGTGGCCGATGAGCGCGGGGGAATACTCGGCCTTGGTCAGCGTGCGGAGCACGGCGAAGTGAACGGCCCGCGCGGCGGGCGTGCCAGCGGTGGAGTCGAGGAGCGCTTGCAACTCCTGGCGCGTCGGACTCTTCGGGATGTTGAAGCCCGCGACCTTGGCGGTTTGGCGGAGGTCCTGCACATCGCCGGGGGGCGGTTCGGGGTGGACGCGGCGAAGCAGCGGCACATCCATGTCGCGGAAGAGGCGCGCGAGCACCTCGTTGGCCTCCACCATGAACATCTCGATCAGCGTGTGCGTGAAGGCGTTGTCTTCGGGTTCGGCGTCGATGACGTGGCCGGCATCGTCGAACACGAGATTCACTTCGGGGAGCTCGAGGTGGATCATGCCCTGCTTGCGGCGGCGGGTGCGGATTTCTTTGGCGAGCGTGTCCATCTGGCGCAGCGTCTTGATGAGCTGGTCGGTGTACTTGGGCTCGGTCTTGGCGTGCTTGCGGGCCTCGCGGAGATCGCCGTCGATGAGCGATTGCGCTTCGAGATAGGTCAGCCGCTTGGCGGACTTGATGAGTGTTTGCGCGACGCGCTCGGAGATGATGCGACCATCGGGGCTGTAGTGCATGAACGCGCTCTTGCAGAAGCGCGGCGTGGCTTCCGAGAGGGAGCAGATGCCGTTGGAGAGGACTTCCGGGAGCATCGGGATGACCAGCCGCGGGAGGTAGCAACTGTTGCCGCGCTGCCGGGCCTCGATGTCCAGCGGAGTGCCGGGGGGGATGAAGTGGGCGACGTCGGCGATGTGGACGCCGAGGCGCCAGCTTCCGTCGGGATCCAGATGGATCGAGATGGCATCATCGAAGTCCTTGGAATCGTTGGGGTCGATGGTGATGATGAAGTCATCACGCATGTCCATACGGTCACCCCAGCCGTTGGCGTCGCCTTCGGCGAGGTCGATCTCGTACTGGGCGGCGGCGGCGCGGGCCTGCTCGACGCACTCCTTGGGGAACTCGCCCGGGAGCGCGAAGGAAGCGATGACGGCCTGGGTCTCGACGTCGGGCAAGCCCGCTTCGCCGAGGACTTTGGTAATCACGCCCTCGCCGAGCTCGTTGCCCTGCGGATAGGTGGTGATCTCGATGACGACTTTGTCGCCCTCGTTTGCGTTCTTGACGGTTGGGTCTTTGACGACGATGGGCTGGGTGAGCTCTTTGCCGTCTGGGAGGACGACCCAGAGGCCGCCGCGCTTCTTGAGTTCGCCGGTGAAGCCGGCTCGCTTGCGCTCCATGACTTCGAGGATGTCGCCGGTGATATCGCGTTCGCCGTTGCGCATGCCGCGGATGACGCGGACGCGCACGGTGTCGCCGGTGAGCCCGTCGGCGACGCAGTCGGGCGGGATGAAGATGTCGCCTTCGCGGAAGGAGACCTTGGGGATGACGAATCCGAAGCCGCGGGGGTTCTTGCGGAAGGTGCCGATGACCTCATCGGGCATGGCGGGGAGGCCGATGGTGCCGGAGCCGTCCTTTTTCAGGAGGTTGCGGGAGACGAGGTCGTCCACAGCGGCGGCGAACTCGGCGTGGTCGGTTTCGGAGACGCCCAGGTCGCGGGCGACGGTTTCGACGTTGGCGGGGGTGTAGCGCTCGTGCTTGAGATGCTCCAGCAGGCGGCGTTCGTATTTCAGGGACATGGGGACTTTCGATCGAATGACAAAGGAAATGGCAAATGGCAAATGGGAAATGGCAAATCAGAAGCAGACGCGCGTGCTCGCGCGGCTGCCGTCTTCATTTGCGATTTGCTGGTTTGCCATTTGCGATTTCAGACTTGAGCCGCGTATTCCTGTACGGTGCGGCGAAACGGGCGCGGATTGAGATTCAGGTCCGCGAGGGCCTTGGTTGGGTCGGCCGTGGTGTCCTCGATGGCCATCAGGGCCTGGCCCTCATCGAAGGGCAGGAGTTTTCCGAGACCGATGATGTTTGCGAAGCGGGCGGCGGCCGCGGCGTGCTCGCCGGGGATATACCAAACGCCCATTGATTTCTTCGTGCCGTGCAGCGTGTCGCGGAAAAACTCCGTGAGCTCGCGCCAGTCCAGGATCTCGGGACCCACAAGATTGTAGACCTCTCCGACGGCCCGCGTGGTTTGCAGGGCATTGGCGAAGGCCAGCGCGACATCCTGGACGGCGATGGGCTGGGTGTATGCGGGCTCAAAGGTAACGGCACCGGCGGGAACGCGATTGTCCACGCGGCCGCGGGCGAAGTAGGGAATGAAGAGGAACGGCGGAACCTCGCCGGAGGCCAGCTCGGCCATGATCTGCACAAACTCGCCATCGGGGCCGTGGATGAGACCGGGGCGGAAGATGGTCCAATCCAGATCGCTGCGACGGACGTTCTGCTCGGCGGCCCACTTGGTCTTCTGGTACGCGCTGCGCCCCTCGGAGCCGACGCCGAGCGCGGACATGTGGAGGTAGCGTCTCACGCCGGCGCGCTGGCAGGCGTCGAGAATGGTTCGAGTGGACTGCACGTGCATGCGCTCGAAGCTCTGCGGGTGGTCGAGCGACTCGCCGCGCTCCTCGCGGATGATGCCGACGAGGTGGATGGCGGCATCGCAGCCGCGGACGAGAGCGTCGAGCGCGGCGGGATCGCAGACATCACCGACGATGGTGGAAAAGCCCGCGGGGGGCGTGCGGCCGAAGACTTCGGATGCTTTGGAGGAGTCGCGGATGAGGCCGCGGACGTGGTGGCCGCGGGAGAGGAGTTCGCGCACGAGATAGCGACCGACGAAGCCGGTGCAGCCGGTGACGGCGATGGTCATGGGGGCGTGCGAGGGGGAAGAGTTGGATGCTGCGGGGGTTGTCACGCGGGGGGCCTTTGAAGGGATTGGGGTGGACGGGAGATAGGGTATCGGGGTTTGGCATCGGTGTCACAAGGCAGGGGAGCGGGCGATACCTGTGATGTCGGGGCACGAAACGTGTCGCCCGCTCCGCGGGCTGGGGACCGATTCATCTTGTGGCGTTTGGAGATGAGTTAAGTAAGAGATCGGACGACGCGGACGAAACTCGGGGGCTGGACACGGGGACACAGGTGGGATGCCTGTGCCACGGAGCAAAGGCATTCGGGCCGCGGCGGCCCGAACATGGGCTGGAAAGCCCATGCCACGGGGGAGGTTGATATCATCGGGCAATGACTTATTTGCTGGCACAAGGTGGAGGCGGGTCGGGCGGGTGGTTCAGCCCGGGGATGATCAAGATCGGTGTCTACGTTGTGTTTGGTCTGTTCGTGCTGCTGGGCGGGGTGGTGAGGAAGATCAACGAGAAGAAAGCGCAGCGGGCGGCGGAAAAGGCGCGGGAGAAGCGGCGCGACGAGATGCTGCGGACGGGGCGGGATGAGTCCGGGGCGTTTGTGGATGTGTCGCGGGTGCCTGCGGAGGCGTTGCCTGCGGCGGTGGCGGCACCGGCATCTGAAGATGAGGCGAAACGGCGACTGCGGGAACTTGCGGAACGGCGGCGGCGCGAACTGGCGGAGATGATGAAGCGGGCGGCCCAGGGTGGGGCGGCAGCGAGCCAGGCGCAAACACCGGGAAATCGTGCGGGGACGCCGAATCCGATGCGATCCGGGCAGCCGCCACGGGTGCCGCAACAGATGAACAAGCCGGAGCAGTTGCAGCCGGGCGTGCGCCGCAACGCGGAGCCGGATCGGAAGCAGCAGCAACGACAACAGCAACAGCAGCAGCAGCCCAAGGGCAAGAAGGGGAAGCAGCAGCAGCGGGCGCGTGAGCAGGAGGCGTCGGTCTCATACGCGATGCCCGCGCCAGCGGCGGGGCCAACGAAAGCGCCGGTGCATTCGGCGTATCACCTGCCGCAACATCGGGCGGACGCGGCGGAGAACGTGCCGGGGCTGAGCGGCAAGGAGCAGGTGGACGCGACGATGCTGCGCATCGGCGGCGGCACCAGCGCGGGGGAATGGCGACGGGCGATCGTGCTGAGCGAACTGATGCAGCCGCCGGTGTCGATGCGGGGGGAGTGAGTGGGGAGTGGGGAGTGGGAGCATCTACGGGATTCGCTCGGAGACTCGCTCATCCCGGGCGTGTGATGGCGTTCAACATGAGGGTGGCGTTGTTCTCGCGGACCTTGATTCCCAGGGTTTTTGTGACCTCGTGGTCTTTCTCGAAGATCAGCCCGACGCCGTCGCTCCACCACTGCTCGATGGTGTTCACGCTGGTCGCGGCGGAGAGATCGGCCGTCACCGTGGAATACAGCTTGCGGGCGGTGAACTCGCCTGCGGCGGTGGTGATCAGCTCATCGCCGGTGTAGCGGATCACGTTGTGGGCCGTGCCGGAGGTGCGGGTGCGCGAGCGATCGCCGAGCGGGTGGACGACCATCTTCACGTCCTGCTGATACGCCGCGTTGCCGGAGGTTTGGATCGGGAGCTTGTCGGGTATCACCACCAGCGGAGGGGTGTACACGATCTCGACCTTCTCGGCGCGGTTGATCTCCTCGGCTTCGGCGATGTAGCCGCTGGCGTCGATGGTCATCTTCACCTCGCGCTCCGGGAGCGCCGCCGCGCCCGCACCGCTCTTGGAGTATTTCACCCACCACGATCGACCGGCGCAGTGGCAATCGGGGAGTGCATCCTGCAGCACGATCATGCGAGCGCCGGTGTCGGTGTCATAGGTCAGTGTGCGGGCGGCGTTGATGGTGAGTTTGCTGGCGCTCATGGGCGTGACCACGTGGGCGGTGCTCACCGATCCGGCTGCGACTGGGCTGGTTGTAATTGGCTTGTTTGCACCGGCTGAGGCGACATTCGGCGTGGAGGTGGGGAGCGGGCGCGTCACCGGAATCGGCAATGCCGATTCGGGCTTGTTCGCGCCGCAGCCACCGAGCAGTGGCAGGCCAAACGTCAGAACAAGAACCACGCCGCCACGACCGGGGTACAGACGCATCAGAACAATCCTCCAGAGAGATGTTGCCTACTGTATCGCCTTCCGCCCGCATCCCCGCTTCAAGGGGATACATTAGGAACGGATGGACATCCGGCCGCCCGGGGGCCGATAAGCCCGATAACAGTTTCCGATTTTCCTCCAAACCAGGTTGGTGCCATGCGCGCAACTCATGAAATGTACATGAACGCTCGAATCCGCTCGCTGCGATGGGCCCGGCCCGGCGCGGCGGCGTTGCTGCTGGCCGGTGCGATGGCACTCTCGGGGTGCATGTCCAGCGAGGATCGGGCGTCGATGGCGGCGGGGGACAGCATCCTTGCGCCGGTCTTCAAGCAGTTCACGCCGGCGGATGCCGCGGCGTGGGCGGCGGACCCTTATGACGCGGACAAGCGGGCACGCGGCATGGCGATGCTGGCCAACGCGCCGTTCGGCGGGGCGGAGGCGTATGTGAAGCTGTATCGCGACCGGGTGACGCCGAATGCCAAGGGCGAGTATGACGCATCGCCGGTGGTGGCCACCGCGGCCCGCGCGCTGGGGATGCATGGCAACGCGGACGATGTGGCGAAGATCGTGCCGCTGGCGCGATTTGAGGAGCCGATGGTGCGTCTGGACGCGGTACGGAGCTTGCAACGGCTGCACAACCGCGCGGCGGTCCCGGTGCTGATCGAGCGGCTGGATATGGACAAGGAATCCGAGCCGGAGATTCGGGCGGAGGCGGCGAGCGCGCTGGGGCAATATGCCGAAGAGCGCGTGCTGACATCGCTGACCATGTCGCTGGCGGATCCGAGCTTGCTGGTGAACAAGAACGCACACGAATCGCTGCGGACACTGACGGGCAACGACCAGACGCCTGCGGATCGAAAGCTGTGGGTGGACTGGGTGAAAGCACACGAGACACCGTTTGCCGGGCGACGCGATTATGTGTTCCCGGTGTTCTGGCGCGAGAAGCGCTGGCTGGACTATGTGCCGTTCATGCCCGCGGTGCCCAATGAGACGGCGTCCACGCCGGTCGGGTTTTCGCGCGAGCAGGGAACGCCGGTGGCTGTCAAGAAGCCGTGAGATTGACACGATCGGGATGAGCGAGGCTCGGGGAGCGAATCCCGTGGATACGTGCATAAGTGCATACGTGGGCGGTCGCACGCGCAGCGGGCTGCTTCTCGGACGTGCTGCGGCACCATCTCTGAACACGAGTTATTCGCGGCGGAGCATCAACCGATCTTGCATGGGATGTGGCTTTCGAGTGTTCGAGAGCGTGGGGGTGTTGCAGTCTTGCACTCTTTGAATACGAGATCCTGTCATGCGTGCGCTGCGAATGCAATCAGGGGCGATGCGAT
>JBKJOD010000297.1:0-6690 GCA_046593245.1 Phycisphaerales bacterium | reverse complement strand
GGCTTCTTGACCTCGCCGTAGGACCATGAGCGGATGTCGTTCGGGGAGGCGAGGGTGACCTTCACCGCCCCGTAGTCGTTGATCCGGTCGTACATGCCTTCGTTGTTCTGCTGCATGGAGTTCTCCGCGGGTACCCCGGCTCTCCGAGCCGGGCAACCCCGAGCGTGTTCGTTTCAATCAACAAGGGTCACGGGCACCCTTCCTGCCAACCATCAACTGCTGCCCGGTGCCACCGGCTCTGGAGAGCCGGACCACCAGCTGATTACAGCAACGTCGCCTGATCCGAGCCGCGCTTCTCGAGCGTCACGTTCAGACCCAGGCCCTTGAGTTCGTTGCACAGAACGTCGAAGGCAACGGGCATGCCCGCCTCCAGCGTGTTCGTGCCCTTCACCATGGACTCATAGATCTTGGTGCGACCCTCGACATCGTCGGACTTGACGGTGAGGAGTTCCTGAAGGATGTAGGCCGCGCCATACGCCTCCAAGGCCCACACTTCCATTTCGCCGAAACGCTGGCCGCCGGTGCGGGCCTTGCCGCCGAGGGGCTGCTGCGTGATGAGCGAGTATGGACCCGTGGCGCGGGCGTGGATCTTGTCGTCCACCAGGTGGTGGAGCTTGAGGATGTACATGTAGCCCACGGTGGTCTTCTGCGTGAAGGGCTCGCCGGTGCGGCCGTCGTGGAGCTGGATTTTGCCGCCGCGGGGCATGTTGGCGAGGATCTCGCGCGGGTGCGGCCAGGTGGCTGTTTTCTCGTAGTTTTCCAGCTTGTTCTTGGCGTGCTGGTTGGCCTCGGCCACGGCCTTGTGAACTTCTTCTTCCGTCGCGCCGTCGAAAACGGGCGTGACGGCTTGGAAGCCGAGCACATTCGCGGCCCACCCGAGGTGGGTCTCGAGAATCTGTCCGACGTTCATGCGGCTGGGCACGCCCAGCGGATTCAGCAGAACGTCCACGGGAGTGCCGTCCTCCATGAACGGCATTTCCTCTTCGGGAACGATGCGGGCGATAACGCCCTTGTTGCCGTGGCGACCGGCCATCTTGTCACCCACGGACAGGGCCCGCTTGGTGGCGACGTAGACCTTGACCATTTCAAGAACGCCGGAGGGCAGCTCGTCGCCGCGCTTCATGTGGCCGATCTTGCGGTCCTTCTCCTTGCGATTGGCCTGGATGCGGGGCCAGAACTGGCCGTAGGTGATCTCGGCCTGCTCGCGGGCTTCCTTGGAGCCCTTGATCCACTTCAGATCGAAGTTGCCGATCTGTTCCATGATGACTTCGGCGATGTCCGATGCGCCCACCTTCTGACGGGTGCTCGGATCGACCATCGGCGTGCCGGTGATGACGTTGACCGCATCCACGAACTCCTTGAAGAGTTTCATGGCGGAGGCGTCCATCTCCTGGCCGTAGGTCTCAATATCGGACTGGAGCTTCTTCTTCTGATCGGCGGTGAGGTGCATGCGCCGGCTGAAGCGGTTGGCGCCGATGACAATGCCGTCAACGCCCGCCGGGACTTCCAGCGAATCGTTCTTCACATCCTCGCCGGCACGCCCGAAGATGGCGTGCAGGAGTTTTTCTTCCGGGGTCAGTTCGCTCTTGGACTTCGGGCTGACCTTGCCCACGAGGATGTCGCCCGGGCCCACGCGTGCGCCGAGACGGATCACACCGTTGTCATCCAGATTGCGAAGCATCTTCTCGGAAACGTTGGGGATATCTCGCGTGAACTCTTCGCGGCCGAGCTTGGTCTCGCGAATCTCGACGTCGAAGGCGTCGATGTGGATGCTGGTGAAGGTGTCGTCCTTCACCAAGCGCTGGTTGATGACGATGGCATCCTCGAAGTTGGAGCCGTCGAAGGTGTTGAAGGCAACCAGCACGTTCCGCCCGATCGCCAGCTCGCCCATCTGGGTCGCAGGGCCGTCGGCAAGGATCTGACCCTTGACAACCTTCTGGCCGGGACGAACGACGGGACGCTGATTGAGGCAGGTGCGCTCGTTGAGCCCGGCGAACTTGCGGAGCACATACTCATCGGAGTTGTCGATGATGACGCGCGTCGCGTCGGCGAAGGTGACCTCGCCGGATCGCTTGGCCCGGACGATCATGCCCGAGTTCATGCCAACGGATTTCTCCATGCCGGTGGCGATCCGCGGGGGATCGACCTTGACCAGCGGCACGGCCTGACGCTGCATGTTCGAACCCATCAGAGCGCGGTTGGCATCGTCGTGCTCAAGGAACGGAATGAGCGCGGCCGACACACCGACGATCTGCTTGGGGGCGATGTCCACATACTGGACCTGCTCGCTATCGACTTCCTTCAGTTCGCCGTTCTGGCGGGCGAGAATCATGCCCTTCTTGAGTTTGCCATCGACATCCAGCGCATCGGCCGGAGCCAGGACGGCCTGGATCTCCTCGTCGGCGCGGAGATCAACCATCTTGCCCACCATCTTGCCGTCTTTCGCAACGCGATAGGGCGTGCGGATAAAGCCGTACTCGTCCACGCTGGCGTAGATGCCCAGCGACGAGATCAGGCCGATGTTGGTGCCTTCGGGCGTCTCGATCGGGCAGATACGTCCGTAGTGAGAGATGTGAACGTCGCGCACCTCGAAGCCGGCGCGCTTGCGGTTCAGACCGCCCGGCCCAAGGGCCGAGAGGCGACGCTCGTGGACGAGCGAGGAAAGCGGGTTGGTCTGATCGACCACCTGCGAGAGCTCGGAGCGGCCGAAGAAGAAGTCGATCGCGCTGGAGATGCTCTTGGAGTTCACCAGGTCGGCGATCTTCGCGAGTTCGTCCGGATCCTTGACAGACATGCGCTCCTGCACCGTGCGGCGGAGCTTGAGGAAGCCCTTGCGGAGCTCCTCAACAGCAAGCTCATCCAGCGTGCGGAGGCGGCGGTTGCCCAGGTGGTCGATGTCGTCCACCTGCGCGGCGACCTGGCCGGTCTTCGGATCAAGGCGCTTGGAGCGCAGATCGAGGATGTACGTGATGACCTTGAGGAAGTCCTCGGCGCGGATGAAGATCTGATCTTCTGGAATGTTCAGCCCGAACTTGCGGTTGATGCGGAAACGACCGACGCGACCGAGGCGATAGCGGGTGTCGTCATAGAACTTCTCGAGGAAGAGCTGCTTGGCCTTGTCGATCTGCGGCGGGTTGCCGGGGCGCAGCTTCGTGTAGATCTTCAGCAGGGCCTTCTGATAGTCGTTCTCGGCCTCGAACTGGTCGAGCTTTTCCTCGGCGACGGTGTTGAGGATGAGGGAGTCCGACGGATTCTGAATGACCTTCACCTTCTTGAGGGAAGAGTTGAGAATCTTGGCCGCGGCCTCTTCGCCGATCTGACGGCCGACGTGAACAAGTTCTTCGCCCGTCTCGGTGTCGATGATGCTGGCGGCGGCCCAGTGCTCCGGGCGGACCTGCTCGGCCTTGATCTCGCTCACCTCGTAGAAGAGCGAGAGCAGTGTGTCGGTTGAGGCGATCGACTCGTCCAGGCAGCGGAGGAACGTCGTCGCGGCGATCTTGGTGCTCTGGTCGATTCGCATCGCCAGAACGTCCTTCTTCGTCACCTCAAGCTCAATCCACGATCCGCGCTCGGGGATGACGCGGGCGCTGTGCAGCGGCCGGTCGCCTTCGGCGGAGACGATGGAGAAGTCCACGCCCGGGGAGCGGTGGAGCTGGGAGACGATGACGCGCTCGGCGCCGTTCACGATGAACTCGCCGCCGCCCATCATGATGGGGAACTCGCCCAGGTAGATTTCCTCTTCGGCGATCTCCGGGTGATTCTCGCGAACGAGCTTCACGCAGACGCGGAAGGGGAGACCGTACGTGAGCCGCAGCTCGCGGCACTCGTCGGGGGTGTACCGCGGCTCTTCGAGCGTGTAGTACTTGTACTCCAGTTTCATGGAGCCGTCGTACGACTCGATCGGAAAGACCTCTCGGAGGAGAGCTTCCAAACCAATGGAGTTGTTGCGATCGTGCGGCGACTTCGCCTCGATCTGCAGAAACCGCTGGTAGCCATCACTCTGAATCCGCGTGAGAACAGGAACCGGAGTTCCATCGCCACGCTTGGAAAAATCGCGCACGGTTGTCGCTGCCATCGATTGCCTCGTGATGGTTCGTATAGCCCCGCCGGCATGAACCAGCGGTGGCGGAATATCTTACGTTGTGATTGCGCTCAAACGCCCATAGCCCGTTGAACAGTGTTTCGCCCAAGTCAAGATATGATGCTACTCCACCCGCAACCGGCGAGCAAGCCCCGAACTCTCTCCAATTTTCATGTATGTTTTTTGAGCCACCCGCCATTACTGGGGGGTAGAGCGCAAATGACAGGGCCTTCCGGCGCACCGGAAGGCCCTGTTTCTGATACATGAAACCCAGCCCGGATCGGGTGGGGTGCGGATTGGACTGGCTTAGGCCAGTTCGATCGTGGCGCCGGCTTCCTCAAGCTGCTTCTTGAACTTCTCGGCCTCGGCCTTGGGGAGGCCCTGCTTGACGGCCTTGCCCGGAGCTTCGACGAACGCCTTGGCCTCGGCCAGACCCAGACCGGTCAGCTCGCGGACGACCTTGATGACGCCGATCTTCTTGGCGGCATCGGAGCCCTTGAGGATCAGGTCGAAGGAGGTCTTCTCTTCGGCAGCGGCGGCGGCGGGGCCCGCGGCAGCGACCATCATGCCACCACCGGCGGCGGCTTCGATGCCGTAGGTGTCTTTGAGGTACTTGCCGAGCTCGACGGCGTCCTTGAGGGAGAGGCCGGCCAGCTTGTCACCGAGTTCGTTGATCGTCATGGGAATCTTTCTTTCTTCGGAGGCGGAACGGGGCGGAAACGCCTCGTCTCGCTTTTCTTGGTCATGCACCGCGGAGGTTTCGGAACAGTTCCGATCTTTAAGCCGTGAGGCCCAACGTGGTGCGGATGAGTCTGGGTATCTGTTTACTGATGCGAGCTACTTACGCCACCTTGGCGATGGTCTCGCCCTTTTCCAGCTTGGTCTCGATCGCCTTGACGAGGCCGGCGAGGGTGGAACCCGGGCCGACGATCTGCGCGGCGAGCTTGCGACCGGGGCCGATGAGCAACGTGACCGTCTGGCCTTGTGCTTCCGCCTTGGTCGGGTACTTGCTGAGTTCCTTGACGCCCTTGGCGCCGGTGAAGAGCTGGCCGTCCAGCACCGCACCCTTGATCTCGATCAATGGCATGTCGGCCAAAATCTTGGTCAGCTCGCGAGCCACCTCGACGACGCTTGCTTCGCCGTAGATGAGAGCGCTGTTGCCCTCAAGCATCGGGAAGAGCGGCTCAAGGCCGGAGCCCGCGAGGGCCTTCTTGGCGAGCGAGTTGCGCACCACGCTCATGCGGACGTTCTTCTTGCGAAGCACGCCGCGGAGCTTGGTGGTGTCCGTGGTCTTCACGCCGCGGACGGAGATCAGCGTTGCGTCGTTGATCCCTGCGAGCCGCGTCTTGTACTCGCGGATGATCATTTCTTTGACTTGCTTGGACATTGGTCACCTGTTCGTGAACGCCGCAAAGGCCGGCGATGCTGACTTGGCTGCACCGGCGAGGGCCGGCGAAAACAGACTCACTCTTCCACTTCAACCTGAACAACCTTCACTTCGACGCCGGGGGTCATGCAGCCGGCGACGACGCACTTCTTGATGTACACGCCCTTCGCGGTCGAGGGACGCATCTTCTCGATGTGCTTGATGAAGTGCTCGAGATTCGCCGTCAGATCGTCCTGCTTGAAAGACATCTTGCCGACGACCGCGTGGATGTTGCCGCCCTTGTCGTTGCGGAACTCAACCTTACCGGCGGAGTATTCCTTGACAGCGTCAACCACCTGCGGCGTAACGGTGCCCGACTTCGGCGAGGGCATCAGACCCTTGGGGCCGAGGACCTTACCGAGCTTGGAGACCACACGCATCATGTCCGGAGTGGCGACGGCGACATCGAACTCCATCCAGCCGCCCTCGATCTTGGCGACCAGATCGTCACCACCGGCCTCGACGGCGCCAGCTTCCCGGGCAGCCTTGATGTTGTCCTCGCGGCAGAAGGCGACGACGCGCTTCTTCTTGCCGATGCCGTTGGGGAGGGAGACGGAGCCGCGGATCGCCTGATCCGCCTGGTCCGGGTTGATGCCAAGGTGCATGACGACGTTGACCGTCTGGTCAAACTTCGTCTGCTTGAACTTTTTGACGGCCGCGATGGCCTCGGCGGGGGTGACCGCCGAGTTGAGTTTGAGAGCTTCGTTGGCCTTGCGGCGTTTGGATATATGTACTGCCATGGGTTTATGCCTCCACCACGATAACGCCCATGTTGCGGCACTGACCCTCGATGATCCGCATGGCGGCCTCCATCGAGCCGGCGTTCAGATCGGCCATCTTTTCCTTGGCGATCGCCTCGCACTGCTTCTTGGTGATCTTGCCGACTTTTTCCTTGTTGGGAACGCCGGAGCCCTTCTCGATCTTCGCCTGCTCCTTGATGAGCACGGCGGCCGGAGAGGACTTGATCTCAAAGCTGAACGAGCGGTCGTTGAAGACCGTGATCACGCAGCCGACGATCTTGCCGTTGAGCTTCGATGTCGCGGCGTTGAACTGCTGGACAAACTGGCCGGGATTAATGCCGGCGCCACCCAAAGCGGGGCCAAGTGGGGGCGCAGGGGTCGCCTTGCCACCAGGGGCCATCACCTTGATCCGATTGACAACTTCTTTCTTGGCCATGCTGCTC
>JBKJOD010000250.1:0-2668 GCA_046593245.1 Phycisphaerales bacterium | reverse complement strand
GCAGATGCACATGTGCCAGCACTCACCGCTGCTCGCACCGCCCGCAAACACCTCTCCCGCGACGGCCTCCTCATCGCGCTCGCCCGCGCCATCGCCGCGCTCGGTCCCGCTGCCGTGCTCTCCCATCGCGATCCCGCGTCCCTCCTTTTCTCAGCCGGTATCCCCACAGACCTCCTCGCTTTCGTCCGCCCGGACTTCGCGCCCCCTCATTCAACGCCCTCTGACATCATCCGCTCCCTCGCCGATCGCCTCGCCCGCGGCGAGCCCCTCGACAAACTCCTCAAGTCCCTCAAACGCTCCAAGTTCCAGCCCACTGCCTCCCTTCCCGGCTTCCGCCCCACCTCCGATTCCGGCCGTGACCCCATCCATCTGCTTCGCGCTCACGCCACCCGCGGCACGTATTACGCAGCCCCCCGCGATGGCGGCAATCTCGACCTGCTCTCCTGCACCCTCGCCGCGCTTCCCAACATTCCCTGCATCATCGCCGCAGAATCGCCCATCGCTCGCACGCTCCGCGAAGCACTCGCTCCCACTCCTCGCGCCGCCGCCACCACCATCTGCCCCCTGCCCATCAAAGTCTCCCAGTGGGCCGCCGACAACGCCAAGCCCGGCACGCTCAGCGGCCACCCCGCGCATCTCGCCCCCCGCTTCGCGTCCCGGGGCGAATATCACGCCACATTCGTTCCCGGTGATGATCTCGCCGCCCAGCCATCGTCCGCACCGCCGATCCGCTCCGTCCGCTCCCCGCTGCTCTTCCAAGGCGGCAATCTTCTGCTCGTGGACGATCTCCCGCGATCGCGTCGCGTCCTGCTCATCGGCGAGGCCGAGATTCATCGCAACCGCGCCCTCGGTCTCTCCGCCGATCAAACGCTCGCATTCTTCCTAACCGAGTTCGCCGCCGACATCTGCGAGGTGCTGCCCGCCGCGTCGTATCACATCGATCAGGAACTCACGGTTCGCTCCACGCCAGACGCCACGCTCGCGTTTCTGCCCGAGCCAATGGCCGCAGCAATCGCCATCATCGAGAGTTCGCTCGTCGCACTCGCGGATGCCGGTCGGTGGCCGCTCGAACTGGTTGAGCAAGCCCTTGCGCATCTTCGCGCGTTCAAAGCCAACGACGCGATGCCCCTCATTGCAACCGCCCTCAGCCGTGAGCGCACCCCGGACCTGACATATCCACTCTCCCTCGCCGATGCCCTCTCCACCGGCCCCGCCGATTCCGGTGTCGGCAACCTGCACCGCTTTCTCCTCGCGCTGGATCACCTTGTCGCGTCCATCCTCCCCATATCCGAAATCCCTGAAGCCAATCTCGCCGCACTCCTCCGCTCCTTCCACCGTCGCGCCACCGACCGCGCCAAACTTCGCACCATCCTCACCCGCCTCGGCTGGAAACCCATCCCCGTTCCCGCCCTCCCCGAAGAGTCCCGCGGCATCAACCCCCTCAACGGCATCCACACGCCCGATGCCTATCTCATGCCCGCCTACGGCGGCCTGTTCTCCCCCCTCGATCAAGTCGCCGCCAGCGCGTTCCGCCAAGCCCTCGGGCCCGATATCGCCGTCATCCCAATCCCAACCGCCGAAAGCCAGCGCCGCGAAGGTGCCCTACATTGCACGCTGGCTAGTTATGGCCACTAACCCCCGAGCATGGTGTGGCAGCCCGTCTACCAACCATTTACCTACGAAACCGTGGGGTCAGGGTCTCCGTACAGATAAAACCATCCAGTATGTATTGCCACTTGATCGAACTTGTGGTATTCTGGATTTGATAGGTAGTTTGCTCTGCACCTCGCTTTCTTCAACTTTGACGCTCACCGAATCTTTCTGATCCGGTCGAGATCGGCACTCGCCCCGTCCGGTTCACCCTCGAATGGAGTAGACAGAATGAAGCGTTCGCTCGCCCACAAATCCGGCCTTCTCGGTGCGGCCCTCGTTGCCGCGTCCGCAGGAGTTGCTCTCGCGCAACCGGCATACACCTGCGGCGGAAAAACCGGCCCGGATGTCATCGTCGGCGTCCTCACCGGCCCCCAGAACTACACCTCCACAGGTGGCTTGGATGCCATGTCCATTGGCACCACCTCCTGCAACGTCGGCACTGCCAACGTGATGTGGAACGCCCTTCCCGCTAACACCCACCCCGTCATCGGCGGTCAGCTCTATCGCTTCAAGACGGTCAGCGGCTCCGGCCGCTTCGAGCAGATCGGCCTCAGTTGGCTCAAGCACGGCTTCACCGCGTTGACCCAGAATGACTGCTGCGCCTGCAGCGGCCAGGGCGGCAGCGTCCTCGGTGTCGGTTGCTCCGATCCGTACACCGCCAGCAGAAACGGCGGTCAGAACTCCAACATGGGCCCGCGCTGGCAAGTCAACGCCCACACCGGTGTCTATCCCGCCGCTTTCACATACCACCCCACCACTGGCAATGGCGGGCGCATCGAAGTCCCCACCGCCGAACTCGAAGTCTCCTCTGCCACTGTGAAGTACTTCGGCGAATCCCAGTACGTCACCCAGGACGATGCCACCATCGGCAATCAGAACAACAACGCCTCGTACATCGGCGTGAACGTCACCAGCAACAACCCAACCCCTCCCGCACTCCCCGAGTACACGTTCGCTTACACCGGCACGACCCAGCGTGCCATCTCCGCCATCCGCGCCTGGCCCCTCCAGGAAG
>JBKJOD010000152.1:0-4731 GCA_046593245.1 Phycisphaerales bacterium | reverse complement strand
CACCGCCCCGGGGCGGATTCTTCGGCACTTCCGTCGCCACCGACGGCACATACATCGTGGTCGGGGCACCGCGCGTCAGCTCCACTGCCGCACAAACGCCCATGACCGGCCCGGACGAAGACGCGGGGTGCGCATATGTCTACAAGTGGAACACCACCACCCTTGCGTGGGACCTGGACGGCTCCCTCTTCCCGCAAACCAACACCCCGACGTTCGACCACGGGGTTCGAGTGGCGATCTCCGGCGGTAAGGTCTACGTCTCCAACACGCAGAGCGACCGCGTGTACCAGTACCGTCGCGTCGCGCCGGGCAACTGGGTGCAGGAGATCGCGTATACCAATGCGAACGTCCCGAGCGCAACGACTATTTTCGCGAGTGACTTCGCGGTCGCCGGCAGCACACTCGCGATCGGCGACTCCTACTACTCCGTTCCCGAGCAAACCTGCGGGGCCATCTTCGCGTTTGATATTCCCGCCGCGGCCGGCAACGACGCCTGCAACGGCGCCAAGGCCGTGAACGCGGGTACCTTCACCGGCTGCACCACCCTCGCCACCGTTGACGGGGCATCCACCTGCGGCCAGGGGAGCTTGGGCTCCGGCCCGGATGTGTGGTATTCCTACACGCCCTCGTGCTCGCAGAACGTCATCATCGACACCATCGGCTCCAACTACGACACGGTGCTGAGCATCCACTCGGACTGCCCGGATCTGAGCAACACGAACACAATCGTGTGCAACGATGACGCTCCGGGCGGCTCGTTCGGTCAGAACTCGATGGTCACCCTCAACGTCGTCGGCGGGACACGCTATCTCGTCCGCATCGCCGGATACAACGGAGCCAGCGGCAGCTACACCCTTCGCATCAACGAGTTCCTTGCCGCCCCATCCAACAACTCCTGCTCGACGCCGGTGGTCGTCACCAGCGGCGGCACTTATGCGGCCGGTACCTGTGCCGCAACGACCGACGGACCCACCGGCGGGCTCTGCGGCCCGGACATGTACAAGGATGTCTGGTACCGCTTTACGCCCGCTTCTTCCGGCACGCTCACGGTGGACACCTGCGGCTCTTCGTTTGACACCATGCTCGCGGTCTACCCCGGCTCGCTCTGCCCCGGCATCGCCACCGCCGAGCTGGCGTGCAACGACGACGCGGCCGGAGCCGGACCCTGTGGCAGCTCCACCCGCTCATTCGTGAGCTTGCCGGTCACCGCGGGCCTTCCCTACATGATCCGCGCCGGTGGCTACAGCTACAACTATGGAGATCTGATCCTGCACGTGGGCCTCGCGGTCAACTGCCCCGCGGACTTCAACAACTCCGGTACCCTGACCGTGCAGGACATCTTCGACTACCTCGCCGCGTGGTTCGCTGGCGCCCCGGCCGCCGACTTCAACCACACGAACGGCCTGAGCGTGCAGGACATCTTTGACTACCTCGCCGCGTGGTTCGCGGGCTGCCCGTGATTCGCTTCGTGAAATCTGATGCATTCGCGCCAGGACCTTGGTCTGCTCTCAGGCCAAGGTCCTGCTCGCTGATGCGACGACTTGTCTGCTCCCGAGAAAGGACTCGCACCATGGGCGACTGGATCATGCTCGGCATCTTCGCACTCATGTTCGGCGGTCTGGGCATCATGCTGATCGTCGTCGGGAGCCGCGAGTTCTTCTCGCAGCGGCGGATCATGGCGACGGCGGTTCCCGTCGAAGCGACGATTCTCTCCACGCGGGTCGTCTCCTCGCGCAGCATGGACACCGACACCCGCACGCTCCGCGACAACAGCACGACCTCGCACACCCCCGAAGTGCGGTTCGCGTACACGTTCCAAGGCGCGCGCTACGAGAGCGAGATGCTGTACCCGAGGATCATCCATCGCGGCTACGCCAGCGCGGAGTCGGCGGCGGCGGAGATCGCCGCGTATCAGGCGGGCGCGGTGACGAAGGCGTATGTCGATGCCTCCGCGCCGGAGCGGGGCTTCCTTCGGATGGAACAATCCAGCGGCCCGGTCTGGTTCATGGTCGCGGGCGTGCTGGTGCTTGGTGGGCTGGCGCTGCTCTGGCGGTTCATGTGAGAGGGGGGGTGCGGGAGCGGCCGCGACTCCATCTTGACCCGCTTCACCTCCGTGCCATCTCCGTGTGCTCAGTGTGCTCCGTGTTGAAGAATCCGGAATGTGAAACACGGAGACCACGGGGCACACGGAGGGATCACGGAGAGTGAAGGCGGGTCGGATTCATGGGGTGGGGTATATTGATGCCATGAAGCCGCACCCCAGAATCCGCAAGACGATCAAGTGGGGCGGGGCGGTGGTGACGGTGATGTTGGTGGTGGTGTGGGCATGGAGCGGCTGGTGGGTGGCGGAGGCGTGGATTGGGCAAGGATGGAGTGTGCGGCTGGTGAATGGTCAGATTCAGGCGGCGAAGCAGTATCCGGTGGCGCTTTGGTCGAGACAATGGAGCCGAATCGAGCAGTTGCGGTCTGCGGACATACGGATCGACGGGTATTGGACGCGGGCAGGCCCGAGCACGTTTGTTGGCGTGCCGATATGGCCGCTCTTCACTGTGACAGGGATTGCAACGTTGATGGCATGGCGAGCAGATGCAGTTGCCCGTCGCCGCGCTCGCATCGGCCTCTGCCCGAAGTGCCACTACGACCGCACCGGGCTCACGTCAGGGGCGGTGTGTCCGGAGTGTGGGGCGGCTTCTCCGAGCGTGTGAGCTCTCTTCCGCTGATTGCCTTCAGCCCTGTTCACAGGGCTTGCTCGCTTGTAGCCCACGGCTTCAGCCGTGGGTACGCGGGCGCGATGTGATGTGTTGTTCTTCTGTGTTTCCCTAAGCCCGGTTCACCGGGCTTTTTCGGGGCAGTGCCTTCAAGCCCATTCCGCGTGGGCGACTCCGCGCCTGGGAGGCGGTATTGCAGGGAAGCCCGCTGAAGCGGGCTGCCGGAGACAGTTGAAATGTGAGGATGCCGCGCCGTCGTCCACCCACGGCTGAAGCCGTGGGCGACAAGCGAGCAAGGCCCGTGAACAGGCCTGAAGAGTCGGACATGTAATAGACTGACCGCACCATGAAGCCGCACCCCAGAAGTGCTTTTGTTCCGCACTGGCGTCTGTTTGCTCCTGACTGGCTCCAGTCAAGAGCAAACGCAAACCCGGGCGCGAGCCGAATATCCGCGTGTGAGCGCAGTGCAGCGTTTTTTTTCTGACCTGCGACCAAACGCCCGCGCCATCCCTCCCGAGTTACAGCACTCCCTCCGATCTCCGCGGCTTCGTGCCTTCGTGGCAAATCTTTCTCGGGAAAAAAGTATGCCCGTGTGTGCCGGTTGTGCTGAAGTTGCCGGTGGAACCGGTCGAACCTGCTGGGCAGTGGCGCGTCCGCTGTGTTCTGTTCGCGGGCGCACCTGTTTTTTCCGATGCCGCGTGCCGCAGAGTCATGGACACACACACGCGGCCACGGTTTGTTCGACTCGGCCGCGCCACCTTTACTACGAATGTGCGATATGGCCATGTGCCATGTGCCATTGTGCATGGTCTGGTACACTGGCCGTATGGCCAAGACCACAAAGTCCTCAGCCCCCAGTTTCAAGACCCTCCTCCCCGACGCCCGCGTCTCGCCGCGCTTCGCGGGGATTTCGACCTTCTGTAGATATCCGCGACTCACCGATGTCAAGGGTGCGGTGGACTGGGCGATCTATGGTGTTCCGTTCGACGGCGGCGTGACGTATCGGGCCGGAGCGCGGTTCGGGCCGCGGGCGATTCGGGAGGAGTCGCAGTATGTGAAGCGATACTCGATCGAGCACGATGTGGATGTCTGCGAGGTGCTCTCGCTGGCGGATGCGGGGGATTCGCCCGTCGCGCCGTACGACTGCGCGGCGAATGCGAAGATGCAGTATGAGTTTGCGAAGGAACTCGGCGGGAAGAAGACGCGGCTGTTTGCCGTCGGCGGGGATCACACGATCGCGTACGGCAACATCACGGCGACTTGGGAGCGGTGGGGGAAGCCCAAGGGCGGCTTGCCGCTGGTGCATTTCGATAGCCACTTGGACACCGTCGATGCGGTGTGGGGGCAGAAGTGGGGGCACGCGTCGGTGTTTCGTCGCGCGATCGAGGATGGCTATATCGATCCGAAGCGGATGATCTCGATCGGCGTGAAGGGGCCGCTGAACTCGAAGCAGGATCTGGACTACGCGAAACGCATGGGCGTGGAACTTGTGACCTATGAGGAACTCCGCCACGGCCAGGGCTGGCAGGTGCCCGCGTTCGTCGAGACGCTCAAGGGTGCGCCGACGTATCTCTCCTTCGACATCGACTGCGTCGATCCCGCCTTCGCACCCGGCACCGGCACGCCGAGCGTCGGCGGGCTGACCTCCGCGGAGGCGCTGGGCCTCCTGCGCGAGCTGCTGGGCGTGAACATCGTCGGTGCGGATGTCGTCGAGGTGCTTCCGGATCGGGATGTATCTGGTATCACCGCGCTGCTGGCGGCGCACGTGATGTTCGAGATCATCGCGCTGGATGCGGCACGAAGGATGGGGCGGCAGGCCGAGAAGCCATTTTGATTCGTGAAGTGAGAACGATCACCCCGGCCGGAGCGCGAGGATCAACTCGACCTTGCCGGTGTGCTGCCCAAGCTGCTGGGCGATCGCTTGTGCCGTATGGCCCGCATCCGCAAGTGTGTAGATATCCCGCGTGAGTGGATCGACGCCGAACAAGTCCTGCGTCACCGGCGCGGCGGGAGCCATGCGCGG
>JBKJOD010000143.1:0-4540 GCA_046593245.1 Phycisphaerales bacterium | reverse complement strand
CCTTCTGAACACTCTGGTTGGCGAGAACGTTGTCTCTCTGGCCGCGTAACATGTATCGCGATCAGAGTGTCAGAGCGAACATTCGCAACCGTTGTCACATCGCGGCCTGGGGATATTGCCGCGCGACCGCGCCCGGGAGATCAGCCGCCACTCACACCGTGTCCCGCCTTGCCTATTTGGATCCGCGTGCCACCCCCATACGCAGCACCTCGCGCGGATTTCCACCCCGCTCAGCTCGGATTCGCCCTTGCAACAGCCATTCGCCCACACACGGTTACACGCCTGCGAACATAGCGACCACCAGGTTTCCGGCGTTGAACAGCGCGTGCATCGTGATCGGCACCAGCGGCGAGCGCGTCCGCTCATACGCAACCCCGAACGCGATGCCGAGGAAGAAAAGCGTTGCTACCGCGTGCGGCGGGGCGGCGGACCAGTGAGCCGCCGCGAACAGCGCACTGGTCACCAGCACCGCCGGCCACGTCCGCCCCATCGCCCGCAGCAGGCAGGACTGCAGCAGCACGCGATACATGATCTCCTCCACGATGGGGGCACCGATCACCGCCGTGCCCATCATCACCCACGCCCAGATCGACTCCCGATGTCCGATGATCTCTTTGAGCCCCTCGTGCGCCAGTTTGTCCGGCGCTGTGCCGCTGATGAGCCGAGACGCTTCCGATGCCGCGTATGCGATGCAAATGTAGATCGGCGCGAGCAGCACAATCGCCACCACGCCGCGCCCGAGGTCGCTCCACTTCCAGTTCAGTCCCGCCTTGGCGCTCACGCGCCCCCGCAGCAGCCAGATCATCCCAGCTCCGACCAGCAGACCACCGATATACCCCGCAACGTTCACGAGCGCCATTTGCTGCAATGAGTTCGCCACGCCGATCACCCGATCGGGCAACTTCACGGCCACCATCACGCCCACGGCCTGCCCCAGAAACACTAGCAACGCCCCCAGCAGCCAGATGACCGCCGGTGCACCCGAAACATCCCGATTCGATTTCTCAGGAAACGATGTCGGTCGCAGGACATCCCAGCGCCAGAGGAAGCACAGAATCACCGCAGCCGCCGCCGCACTGGTTCCGCAAAAGATCATCTCATCGCGTGTCACGGGGCAATCGTCCGCTCTCCGGACCCCCGCTTCCAGTTTCCCCGCCCAGCCCGCCAACAATCTCCCCCGCATGGACGACGTTCTCACGAAAATCATCGACCACAAGCGCACCGAGGTCGCCGCCCGCAAGAAGCACACCTCCTTCGAGGAACTCGAAGCCCTCGTCGCTCAGCAGGATGCCCCACGCAACTTCTTCGGCGCGGCCACCCACCACCCCGACCCGTTTCACGTCTCCGTCATCGCCGAGATCAAGCGGAAATCGCCCTCAGCCGGGTGGATTCGCCCCGAATACGAGCAGGCGTTCGATCCTGCCGCCGTCGCCCGGCGCTACCACGCCAACGGCGCGGCCGCCATCTCCTGCCTCACCGATGAGCGCTTCTTCGCCGGGGATCTTCGCTTCATTGAGCGCATCAAGGAGGCCGTGCCGCTTCCGGTGCTCCGCAAGGATTTCATCGTTGATCCCTGGCAACTCTGGGAATCCCGCGCCGCCGGTGCGGACGCCGTGCTGCTCATCGGCGAGGTCCTCACCATCGCCGAGATGGTGGACATGATGATCCTCGCGCAGCGGCTGGGCCTCACCGTGCTGCTGGAAGTCCACAGCGTGGACACGCTCCTCCGCGTCCGCCCGCACGTCGGCTTCCCGCATCCATCTTACTTTCTGCTGGGCATCAACAACCGCGACTTGGCGACCCAAACCGTGAACATCAACCACACCCTGCGCCTGCTGGACATGGTGGATGACCCCGCCGCGTTGGTGAGCGAGTCAGGCATCAAATCCAACAAAGACCTCACCTGGCTGCGCCACAACAACGTCCGCATCGTCCTGGTCGGCGAGCACCTCATGCGTGCGGCCGACCCGGGCGAGGCCCTCGCAACGCTCCGGGGCGTGCCGGTGCAGTGAGTGGCACCATCTTTTCAGCCGGTGCTTTGGGCGCTTTGACCGAAATCTCCATATTGCGCTCCAGGCCACCCCCGGCCATCCCCACTTTCCCCCTTGGTTTCCAGCATCCTCCACCCACATGGGCCGGTACCACCTTCCGGCGGCCCCCTATGTGCGTTCATTCCATTCAATGACCCACCATTTTCGGTGGGCATTCGGCATCTGCTGGCTTCCAATCGCAAATCCCGGCAACCCTCCGCCCTGAGCGACCGATAGACCCTTTCGAGCGGCCGCGCTCCTCGTCCGTACAACCCGCTCTTGGCGGGCCGATGTTCTCGGACGCTTGGCATATCCTCTTCTCTCGTGTTTTTCTTCGGGCCGATGCCCGATGGTACGACTCTGGTTAGCTGTCCATACGGACCATGCGAACTCACTGGCGCACCCCCGCGCCACACTTTTTCAGGAGCGATCGAATCATGCGCACTTCTTGGTTTGCCGCCGCGGCTCTGTGCACTGTGGCCCTTGTTTCCCCGATGCTTGTGTCTCCCTGCTTTGCGCAGGTCAACGACGACGCCAAAGCCGTCCTGACCGAGTCCGCCAAGGCCATCAAGGACGCGAAGGGCATGACCTTCTCCGTCAAGACCTACGCCACCGGCATGCTCAAGGACATCATCGACCTCTCCGGTGATGTGAAGGTCTGGCGTCCCGAGGGCGCCTCCGCCGGAATGTGGATGGTTGAGGGTCGCGCCAAGAACCCCGGCAAGCCCGACCGCAAGCTCATGGTCACCTCCGACGGCGCGAGCGTCACCTGGCTGAGCTACGACGACAATATCAAGTACACCCGCCCCGCCTCCGACTCGCAGGCGATGGAAATGACCAACATGTGCAAGGAGCTCCTGCTCCCGGACATGCTCAATCCCACCTTCACCGAGGAACTGGGCAAGCCCATTCTCGCCAAGACCGGCGTGAACAACGTTGGCGGCGAGGTCTGCGATGTCGTTGAGGCCATGCCCGCCGGCAAGGATCGCAACCGCACCTGGTCCATCTCCGTCAAGGATCGTCTGCCCCGCCAGCTGGAGCTTGGCACCGGCAACGCCGCGCAGAAGATCACGAAGGTCTCGGATATCTCCAATGTCAAGGTGGTTGCCCTGACCGCCAAGGACTTCAACATCGCCCTGCCCAATGGCTTCAAGGAGGACAAGATGGCCGCGGCTCCCGTGGCCCCGGTCAACAACCCCGCCGCACCGGCTCCGGAGGTCAAGCTCGGCCTGGCCGCTGGCGCTGCCGCTCCGGCCTTCGGCACCGGTGAGATGTCGCTCGCTTCGATGAAGGGAAACGTCGTCGTCCTGGAGTTCTGGGGCACGGTGTTCAAGCAGTCCACCGCACACGTTGCAGAAATGAAGACTCTCGCGGGCACATTCAAGAGCAACGTCAAGATGCTTGGCGTCGCCTGCCGCTCCGATGAGAAGGCCGCCACCGAGTGGTGGACCAAGTCCGGCCCCGGCTACCCGCTGATCGCAAAGGGCGACGCGATCGCCGCCGACTACAAGGTCATGGGCTATCCGTCTTACTACGTCATCAACGGCGATGGCAATGTCGCCGCGTTCTTCCAGGAGTTCCCCGGTGCCGACAAGCTGAAGGCAGCCATCGAGACCGCTGGCGGCAAGTAAGCCGCACGACAGTTTGCAGAACACCCCAAGACCCCCCGCGACCATCGCGGGGGGGCTTGTCATTTCGTCTCCCACGCCTTTGTCCTAATCGTAATCCTAATCCTGCTCCTAATCGTCTGAAGGGGAACACGGAGGATTAGGATTACGATTAGGATTATGATTAGGACAAGCAGGCGATTCACCGTCCCCCGCTGCCCACTGCATACTGCCCCACCACTCCCGCCCACATCCCCGGGAACTGCCCCACCAGTTTGTCGAACGCCTCCTGCTCCGTGCGTTTGCGGCAGTCCTCCACCGCTTGCCTGCTCGTCCACGCGTTCGCCAGTTGGCTGCTGGTCGCGCTCGTTTCGCTCAGCCCGTACACGTATCCGTTTCGCGTATCGAGCAAGGCACAACTCGCCGTCGTGGCGACTTTCGCTTTCTCGTTCGGGAACAGCCCGAGCGTGAAGGTTCCCATCGCGGGAATGGTTGTGCCGACATCGAAGGTGGTGTCAAAGGTGTAGATCAGCAGCATGTCCGCCCGCACCGATGCCGCCGCCTCGCGCAGATCCTTCTCTGTCTCCAACCTTTCCGGCAACACCAACCTGTTTAGCGTCGCCACGCCGCGCACCTGCGCCAGACCGCTGAGCGTCTTGATGTGCTCATCCGTCTCCACGGTGCGTCCCGTCACCACGCTGTACTTGCCCGATCCGTACGCCCGCTCGGAATAACTCAAATACCCCGGCCCCTGCACCCTCGCCAGTGCGATCACGCACGGAAACCCCGCTAGAGCGGTTTCAATCAATTCGTAGCGTGAGGCCGCAGTGGCAGAAGAAGGCGGCTGCGTCGCCGGGCGTGACGGCGTCGAGCACGCCCTGCATCGAGCTCCAGAGCGTGGCG
>JBKJOD010000055.1:0-3005 GCA_046593245.1 Phycisphaerales bacterium | reverse complement strand
TGTTGATGCGTACGAGCACGGGATCGATCTGTGGACGATCGTGCTCGAGGTCAGTGTGCTGATGGCGAGCTATCCCTCGTCCGAAGTCGCGCGGCTGAGCTACAAGTATCGCACGCTCGGACTCGGATACGCGAATCTGGGCGCGATGCTGATGCAGGCGGGAATCGCCTATGACAGTGAGGAGGCCCGCGCGGTCTGCTCCACGTTGACGGCGATCCTGACGGGCCGCTCGTATCGGCAATCGGCGATCATGGCGGCGCAGCTCGGCGCGTTCGAGGGATACGAGCCGGACAAGGAGAACATGCTCCGCGTGATCCGCAACCACCGGCTCGCGGCCCACGGCGTGTCACGCGATCCGGGCAACTACGAGAACATGCGGATCGCGCCGGTACCGATCAACCACGAGATCATTAACGCGAACCGGGTGACGATTGCCAACGCCGATGATCTGCTCGACCACGCCGTTCGCGCGTGGGATGAGGCGCTCGCGGCGGGCGAGAAATACGGGTACCGCAACGCCCAGACCACGGTCATCGCGCCCACTGGCACGATCGGCCTGCTGATGGATTGCGACACCACGGGCATCGAACCGGACTTTGCGCTGGTGAAGTTCAAGAAGCTCGCCGGCGGTGGATACTTCAAGATCGCCAACGCGAGCGTGGAGCCCGCACTGGAAGCGATGGGATATTCCGCGTCCGAGCGCAAGGGCATTCTGTCGTATCTGCTGGGCACGCTGACGGTGGATGTGCCGATGCCGGGACAGAGCTCGCTGGGCGGGCAGACATTCAAGGAATGGCTGCTCTTCAAGGGGCTGACGGAGGCGGAGATCGCGAAGATTGATGCCGCGCTGCCGGGCGTGTTCGAGGTCTCCTTCGCGTTTAACGTCTGGTCGCTCGGCGATGAGGCGATGACGCGGCTGGGCTTTGATCCCGCGGCCGTGAAGCAGGACTTCAAGTTCAACTTGCTTCGCGAGATGGGGTTGAGCAAGGCGCAGGTCGATGCGCTCAACGAGATCATCTGCGGCCGCCAGACCGTTGAGGGCGCGCCGGGGCTCAAGAGCGAGCACCTGAGTGTCTTCGACTGCGCCAACAAGTGCGGCAAGCACGGGCAACGGTTCATAGCGGCCCAGGGCCACATCCGCATGATGGGCGCGGCTCAGCCGTTCATCTCCGGCGCGATCAGTAAGACCATCAACCTTCCCAACGATGCGAGTGAGCAGGACATCAAGGACTGCTATCGCATGTCCTGGGAACTGGGGCTGAAGGCCAACGCCCTCTATCGCGACGGTTGCAAGCTGAGCCAGCCGCTGAACTCCACCGGCGACGATACCTCCAAGGATGAGACCACCGAGGTCCAGGCAAAAAAAGAGCCGATGGTCGAGCTGAAGCCGCGGGCCAGTGCAGCGCCTGTGGCGGAGATGCCTGCCGCGTCTTTGGCGGCTGAAGCGGTACCCGTCATGGTTGTCGACCTGGCGCCTGCTGCTCCACCCTCGGTCACCGAAGTCCGAATCGTCGAGCGGCCGATGCGCCGCCGCCTCGCGGACACCCGCGCGAGCATCACGCACAAGTTCAACATCGGCGGCCACGAGGGATACCTCACCGTCGGGTTGTACGAAGACGGGATGCCCGGCGAGCTGTTTATCACGATGGCGAAGGAAGGGTCGACCATCGGCGGGCTGATGGATTCCCTCGGCACCGCGGTGAGCGTCGCGCTGCAATACGGCGTGCCGATCGAGTCTTTGGTGAACAAGTTCACGCACCAGCGGTTTGAGCCAGCGGGCATGACGGCGAACCGGGACATTCCCTTCGCCAAGTCGCTGGTTGACTACATCTTCCGCTGGATGGGCATGGAGTTCATCCCGGGCTACCGCGAGGCGAACGCCCCGAAGCGGAGCGGCGGAAATACGAGTGATTCGGGATACGGCGGGTCTTCCGCCGATGATGAGATGATTGCAGGAATCTACGACGCGGCCCGCTCCCCGGGGCACAACCGATCCAAGACCGACTCGGATGTGCTGGGCGAGGATGAAGAGGGTGGTGCCGCGCCACGAGTCGGTGGGGGGATCACAGGTCTGGAGGACCGTGCATCGTGGAATACAGCAGGAAGCGTACGAAACGTCGGAGCGAGCCAGCAGCATCAGCACGATCGGGGGAGCAAGTCGGAGCAGCCGGATGGCGGCCCCGGAAGCCCAAGTGCCAACGCGCACCCAAGCGGCCGGGCGCCGGAGCCGGTGACGGCCCCGCGCGATGGGGGCGCGACGTCGAAGGCCGTCGCGGGGACGGGAGGCGGAGCACAGGTGAGCGTCGCACGCTGCAGCGCGGCGAGCGCGAGCGTCTCCGCCCTCTCCATGGCGATGCGAAACAATCAGGAAGATGCACCCGCGTGTGATTCCTGCGGCTCGATCACGATGCGCAGCGGCACCTGCTACAAGTGCATGAACTGCGGAGCCAGCATGGGATGTTCATAAGAGTCGAGAATTCACTCCGCCGGGAACGGCGGGATGGTGTGATCAAGTTGGTTCCCGCCCGTGCGGGAGAGTGATTGGCGTATGTTGCGAGTGATTCACAGCAGTTGACCCGCGGTCCGTAGGGGCCGGCGGTTCGGGAGCGCGGAGGAAGGAACCGCCGCCCCGGATAGGGATGAAGGAACATCCCCCGCCGGATGGCTTGCAGAGATGAATATCGGCGATGAACGCCACGGAGAAGTCTTTTCAAAGCCACCGATCCCCGGCCCCTTCGACCGCGGGCCCAAAGAGCCTCTGGCGTCAGTCAGAGGACGACAACCTGCCTCCCTCCCTTCGCCCCCGGGCGCACTTCCCATCGTGCTCGGGGGCATTTTCGTGGCAAGGGGTCGAGGGTGGCGATTCCTCTCGCTGACGCGAGAGGCTCTTTAGAGCGGTTTCTTTGACTTCGTAGCGCGATTTTCCTGGCGCGGGCCGGGATTGTGGGCAGAGTTGTCGGATCAAGAAGGAGATCCGGCATGGAGGCCTATTCGATCGACCTGCG
>JBKJOD010000051.1:0-4435 GCA_046593245.1 Phycisphaerales bacterium | reverse complement strand
CGCAGGTCGATCGAATAGGCCTCCATGCCGGATCTCCTTCTTGATCCGACAACTCTGCCCACAATCCCGGCCCGCGCCAGGAAAATCGCGCTACGAAGTCAAAGAAACCGCTCTAATTCTCAGTTGCGCTCACCTGGCCACCCCGCCCCGCACATACCCCGTCCACATCTGCCTCTGCGCTCAGCACTCCCGGCTCCGCACTACTTTCGTCCCGGCCCGATACGCCGCGCCGTCCCGAACAGCTCCGGTAGCTTCTCCCGCCCCAGAAACTCGAACTGGTTCAGGTTCTTCACGCGATACGTGAACAACTCCTCCCCCCGCCCATCCAGAATCGCCAGCACATCATCGCTCCCCGCGTTGAAGGTCATCACCGTGTAGTCCCCCACGCGGCTGACCGATTCCGCCGGCATTCCGCCCAAACCCATCGGCAGTTCAGCAAGCGCCACGCCCGACCCGCCGCGCGGCTCCGCCATCCGCCCGATCTGCACCACGATCAGTGCCCCGATGATGAACGCGCTCGCCCACAGCAGTGCGGATGGTGAGAATCGTTGAGTTGGAGTTTCGGATTCAGACATGGTGGTGTATCGCGGGGAGAAGTGACGGAGTGACGGAGTGACGAAGTGGTGGGGGGTGGGGGAGTGCGGATGTGCCCCGCGGCGAAAACTCGTCACCGCGGCTTGGTCAAGTACCGCGCATCATCCGAGAGCGACCGATGCCCGATCGGTTCCAGCCGATTCGTCGCCCGATCCCACCCCAGCGCCACGACTTCCTGATTCGCCGCGTCCACCACATAGATCGCCGCCGTCGTCGCCCCCTGAATCTTTCCCGCCACCATCGTGTACTCCCCACGCCCCCGCGCCGCCCCCACGCCCACCCCCGGCTGCGCCCCCGCGCGCGATGAGACCACCCCAATCAATGTCACCACCCCCAGCACCCCCAGCAGCGCGACATTCAGCCCAATCAACCGTCCATTCGCCCCGCCATTCGCGCTCGCCATACCCACACCTCCATGTCCGCCCCGCTCCGCCAGTACGCCGTTTCCCCTCCTCGTCACTCCGTCACTCCTCACTCCGTCACTTCTAATCCTGATGCCCCCGCTTGCTCGGAATGAAGTTCACCCCGATGATCAGCCCCGCCAGCAGGATCGCCACGCCATACGGCGTCCACGGAATGTCCGACTTCCCCACCGGCGGCGTCGGCACCACCAGCTCCACCTTCTCCTTCTTCTTCCCGCCGCCCGACCCCCCCGACTGCGCCATCACCCCCGGCGCGGCCACCGCCACAACCACGCCCGCCACCAGAACCAACCGAGCCATGCGATAAAGAGTGGTGCTCATGGGAAATCCTAGCAGGGGAGTACAGGAGTGGAAAAACAGGAGGGCCTTCGAGTTCGTTCCGCCCTTCAGCACGCAGAGGTCCGCCGAGGCCACGCCGAGGAACACAGAGGAAAACCTCGGTTCGTCATTCTTGCTCCTCCTTCCCCGCCTTCTTCCTCCCTCTCCCCCGCCTGTCTCCGCGAACCCCCGCGCCACCTCGGCGCACCTCTGCGTGCTTCTTCGCCCCCTTCCCTCCCGAACCCTTCGCGTCCCCTCGTCTCCGGTTCCTCATTCCCTCTACCCCAGCGCCGGTACCCCAGGCCCCAGATCAAACAACCCGCCCGCTGGCAGCAACTCCCCCAGCCCTCCGCCCACGCCCCCCGTCAGCGGTTGGCTGATCCGCTCAAACACCCGCCGCGCAATATCCACCGTTCCCCATCGCTCGCTGCGCGTCTTCATGTGCCGCGCATATTCACCCAGCGTCACCACCCGCAGCGCGTACCACACCCCATCCTGCTCGAACACCTCCTGAAACAGCGCATCCGGCGGCTGCGCTTCGCACGCATATACAAACACGAACGCCGCGCGAAACCCATCCCCAAACAGCCGCTCCCACTCCCCCAGCGCCCGCACATCCTCGCGCGTCACCCACGATTCCAGCCGTCCCATCCGGAGTTCCCCACCCGCCGCCGCCCGCATCGCGGACTTGGACCCAACCCGCCTCCCCTTGATGTCCACCAGCAGATTCGCCCCATCCGCCCCCGACCCCTGCGCCCCGACATTTCCATACAGCACAAAGTCAAACGACTTGAGCGCCGGCCCCGACCCCGTGTCCACTCCGCCGATCCCCCCGCCCACCGGCACCAGCGCCTTCCGCGCCTCATCCACGGCCACATACGGAATCCGCCGCGCCCGCAGAAACCCCTCAAACGCCCGCTCATAGTGATGGCGTCTCTGTGCCATGTCCGCAGAATAGCACGGACCGATGTGGGATGTGCGATGTGGGATGTACGATGTGAACACAATCCGATCCCACATCCCACATCCCACATCCCACATCCCACATCCCACATCCCACATCCGACATCCCACATGACCCACGCCCCCCTCATGCTCTCCGTCTCCGGCTGCCGCGGCATCTTCGGCGTCACCATGACCCCCGAAGTCGCCGCCCGCTTCGCCACCGTCGTCGGCACCTACTTCGTTGAGCAGTCCGCCCCCACCGGCTCCGCCGCGCGTCCCTTGGTCATCCTCGGCCGCGACGGCCGCGCCGCCGGCGACCTCCTCGCCCGTGCCGCCGCCACCGGCCTTGCCGCCGCGGGGTGCGACGTGCTCGACTGCGACATCGCCATGACCCCGACCATCGGCGTCATGGTCGATGCCCGCCGCGCCGCCGGCGGCCTGATCGTCACCGCCAGCCACAACCCGCAAGAGTGGAACGGCCTCAAAGTCGTGGCCGGACACCTCGGCGGCCAGCCCGCGGGGGTAGCCACTCCCGCGACTTCCTCCTCTGAAATTTCAAATCTGAAATTTCAAATCGGCTCTGCCTCCGCCTCCGCTCCCAGCAAACCCCTCGCCGACGCCCTCATCGCCCGCTTCCGTGCCGCCCCCGCGTCCGGTGCGCCAGGCGTGACGGTTGATAAAGTCGGCCACATCCACACCGCCGCGCTCGGCGGCAAGGATGCCCTCGGTTTCCCCTCCGAAGCCGTCCACGCGCACGTCGACAAAGTCCGCGAGGCCCTCAAGTCCATCGGCTGCGTCGAAGACCGCCGCTGGCAATCCATCAAGTGCATCGTTGATTCCGTCAATAGCTCCGGCACCAGCGGCGCGAAATCACTTCTCGGCTCCGGGGAGGGGGGGTGCATCACCCACCACCTGGGCTCCTCCGACTCCGGCCTCTTCCCCCACGCCCCTGAGCCCACCCGTGACAACCTGCAAACACTCGCCAAGTTCGTCGCCGAAAAGCGCGCCGACATCGGCTTCGCCCAAGACCCCGACGCCGACCGCCTCGCCATCATCGACGAAAAGGGCTCCTACATCGGCGAGGAATACACCCTCGTCCTCGCAACAGAAGCCCTCCTCGGCGCCCTCTCCTCCACCCCTCCACCCCTCGACTCCTCCACTCCCGCTCACACCATCTGCGTCAACCTCTCCACCAGCCGCATGATCGAGGACGTCGCCGCCAAATACGGCGCGAAGGTCATCCGCACCGCCGTCGGCGAGGCCAACGTCGTCGAGGCCATGAAGCGCCACCGTTCCATCATCGGTGGCGAGGGCAACGGTGGCGTCATCTGGCCCCGCGTCACCTACATCCGCGACTCCCTCTCCGCCATGGGCCTCGTCCTCGCCCTCATGACCCGCACCGGCAAGACCATTTCCGAACTCGTCGCCGACATCCCCAGCTACGCCATCATCAAACGCAAGGTCGATCTCCGCGCCCCCGAGGATGCCCAGCGCGCTGTCGATGCCATCGCCCGCGCCTACGCAAACACCCCCGACACCCGCGTCGATCTCCAGGACGGCGTCTGGATCGGCCTGGATTCCAAACGCGCCTGGCTGCACATCCGCGGCTCCAACACGGAGCCCATCATCCGCCTCATCGCCGAAGCCCCCACCGAGCAGCTCGCCCACCACATCCTCGACGAAGCCGCCGCCATCATCGCCAAGGGCTGAGCATGACATGTGTGGTTGTTTGAGTGAGCGAATGGGTGGCACTGGCGGCTCGCCCGCCAGTGATGCGCGATGGGAGCGCAAGACTTCCTTCCCATCTCTGCGCCTCCGTGCCCCGGTCTTTCCGCGCTTCGCGGAACGACCGGGATGTTGCAACTTCCGCGCTCCGCGCCAGCTTTGCCTGCGCCGTCCGCGATTCTCGCCGTGCCCGATTGAACTTCCGCCCGAACTGCTATTACAACCGCACCGGCCTCGCCGCGGACGCAAAGTGTCCGGAGTGCGGTGCGGCTCCTGTGAACGCTTGAGTTTTCCTTTGCTGATGGCCTTCAGCCTGAGGAACTGGCGACCGTCATGCTGCCCGTGTGTTTGCCTTTGTCTTTCGCCTTCGCTTCTTCAGGCTGAAGGCCATCAGCAATGCCTTTCTCTTCTTCACGCTCGCGCGGTAGACT
>JBKJOD010000044.1:0-18844 GCA_046593245.1 Phycisphaerales bacterium | reverse complement strand
TCGCATCTGGTACCTTCTGCTTCCACACCAGCAGTTCGCGATTGTCCTTCAGCTTGTCCGCCTTGTTCAGCAGCAGGATTCGCTTCGGCGGCATCCAACCTTCGCCATCCAGATTCTGCTCCGGCAGGTTCCCGTCCCGCTCCTCGAGCTCGCGCACTTCCTTCTCCAACTCATCCAGCGTGTGGATGACCGTGTTGTACGCCATCTCGGCCGCAGGGTCCGCCACATCCAACATGATCAGCAGCACATCCGCGTGCGTCGCCTCTTCCAGCGTGGCGCGAAAGCTCGCGATCAGATGGTGCGGCAGATCGCGCACGAACCCGACCGTGTCGCTGAGCATCACCGTGAACCCGCCGCCAAGATTCCAATCCCGAGTGCGCGTCACCAGCGTCGCGAACAGCCGATCATCCGCGTACGCCCCACCCTCCGTGAACGAGTTGAACAGCGTGCTCTTCCCCGCGTTCGTGTATCCCACCAGCCCAACGGTAAAGTGATCGCGCTTGCGATCCTGCACCATCCGCCGCTTCCGTGCGTAGATCTCGTCGAGTTCCCCTTGCATATCCAGTTTCTTCCGCTGCGCCAGCCGCCGGTCGATCTCAAGCTGCTGCTCACCCGGCCCGCGCGTGCCGATGCCGCCCAGGCCCGCGCCGCCCGTGATGCGTTCCAAGTGGCTCCACATCGCCCGCAACCTTGGCAGCGTGTACTCCAGCTGCGCCAGCTCCACCTGAATCTTTGCCTCGTGCGTGGTCGCACGCGCCGCGAAAATGTCCAGGATCAGCTCGCTCCGATCAATGATCTTTCGCCCCACCACCTCTTCGATATTCGCAATCTGCCGCGGGGACAGATCGTGATCAAAGATCACCACCGCCGCGTCCAGCTCCTCACACAACCCCTTGAGCTCGTTCACCTTGCCCGAGCCCATGTACGTCGCCGCGCGGACTTTGGTCGCCCGCTGCTCTAGCTCCCCAACCACCACTGCCCCCGCCTGCTCCGCGAGGGCGCGCAGCTCCCCGAACGGATTGGCTTCGTCGTACACCGAATCCGGCAGCCGAAGCGCGGCGAGCACCGCCCGCTCCGTCTGCACCTTGATTGTCGTCCGTTCTTGTGGGGCTGGCATGGCGAGCCACGATCATAGGAACTGCCGAACCCTCGCGCCGGTATCTCTCCCTACGATTCCGCGTCCATCCGGAGTACACCCATGCGTTCGACCCCGTCCAGCCCCCGCCGCGCCTTCTTCATGAACCTGCTGCTCGTCTTTCTGCTCGGCCTCTTCGTGGCCAAGCTCCCCTCCACGCTCGCGCAGATGAGCGGCAAAGCCGACGGCTGGGATCTCGTCGGCGACGCCCGCGACATGATCACGCGGAACTTCGTGGACAAGCCCGACCAGCAGAAGCTCGCCAAGGGCGCGATCCAAGGCATGCTCGAATCTCTCGATGATCCCTACGCCGAGTACATCTCCGCCGAAGACTCCGCCGACTTTGAGAAAGCCATGACCGGCTCCTTCTCGGGCGTCGGCTGCCAGATTGAGACCAAGGGCGGCTGGCTCTACGTCACTTCTCCGATGGAAGATTCGCCCGCCTTCAACGCTGGCATCCTCGCTGGTGATCGCATCTCCAAAGTCAACGGCACCACCACGCACGAGCTTTCCGCCGACAAATGCATCAAGCTCATCACCGGCCCCGAAGGCACGCCCGTCAGACTCGATGTGCTCCGCAACGGTCAGGAAATGACCTTCAACCTCAGTCGCGCCAAAATCGTCTCCAAATCCGCCCGCGGCTATCGCCGCCTCCCGGATGCCTCGGGCCACTGGGATCACCTCATTGATCCCGCCAGCAAAATCGCCTACGTCCGGCTCAGCCAGTTCACCCCGACCGCGCCCGAAGAGCTCGTCGCATCTCTGGAACAAGCGACCACCGCCGCAGGCGGCTCGCTCAACGGCCTCATCCTCGACCTCCGCTACAACCCCGGCGGCATCATGGATACCGCCATCGAGATCGTGAGCATGTTCGCCGATCCCGGCTCGCGGGTGATGTCCACCAAGGGTCGCAACACCCCCGAGGTCGTCTACAAGGCCCAGAAGCAGGAAGTCTCGCTCAAATATCCCGTCGCGATTCTCGTGAACGGCAGTTCCGCTTCCGCCAGCGAGATCGTCTCCGGCAGCATGCAGGAAATCCTCGGCCCCTCCGGCCGCGTCGTGATCATCGGCACCCGCTCCTATGGCAAGGGGCTCGTGCAATCCGTCAACACGCTCCCCCACGATCAGAACGCCATCCTCAAACTCACCACCCAGCACTACTACCTCCCCAGCGGCAAACTGATCCAGCGCACCGATGACGCGAAAGTCTGGGGCGTTGATCCCACTCCCGGCTTCTTCCTCCCCATCACCGATGCCGAAGCCCTCGCCTCCGCGCTCACCCGCCGCAGTTGGGACATCCTCCGCAAGCCCGGCACCGAACTCCCCGAAGGTTCCGAACCCGTCCCCGCCATCGCCGATCAGCACTGGGAAAATCCCTCGTGGATCGAGTCCACCGCGAAAGACAAACAACTCGCCGGCGCGATCTCCACCATGCAGGCCAAGATCAGCACCGGCGAGTGGAAGAAACTCTCCGACGCCGAATCCCAGAGCAAAGCCATCGCCACCAAGGAACTCAAAGCTCTCGAGAAAACTCAGGAACTGATGGGCAAGGAGTTCGCCCGCATCGAAAAACGCATCGAGACCCTCGAATCCGCCACCTCCGCCGAAAAGGAAAAGCCCAAGGAAGCGGCCGACTTCTGGCCCGACAACCTCGACCTCACCGGCGGCATCGTCGAAGTCCGCGATAAGGATGGCAAAGTCATCACCGACCTAAAGATCACCGGGCGCGATCTCGAACGCTGGCTCGCCATCGCCGATCTTGAAAAGATCAAGAAGGACGAACCCCCCACCACCGCCGCCACAAATCCGCCCCCGTCTGCGGCCCCTAAGCAGTGACCCATCCGCAGCCCTCCCTCATCCTCGGCATCGAAACCTCCTGCGATGAAACCGCCGCGTCCGTCGTGCGCTCCGGGCGCGACGTCCTCTCCAACATCATCGCCAGCCAGAACGATCTCCACGCCGAATACCGCGGCGTCGTCCCCGAGATCGCCAGCCGCGCCCACGCCGAACGCATCCTCCCCATCGTCCGCCGCGCTATCGCCGACGCGGGCGTATCTCTGAACGACCTCACCGCCATCGCCGTCGGCAACCGTCCCGGCCTCATCGGCTCTCTCCTCGTCGGCACCGCCGCCGCCAAAGCCCTCGCCTGGACGCTCAACATCCCCATCGTCGGCGTCGACCACGTCCACGCCCACCTCCTCGCGGGCTTACTTCGTACCACGGGCATCCTGCCCGTGCCTTCTCCTTCCCCTCTGCCCAATCCCCACTCCCCACTCCCTCCCTCTTTTCCCTCCCTGGGCCTCGTCATCAGTGGCGGCCACACCTCCCTCTACCTCTGCGACTCCACCACTCGCATCCGCCGAATCGGCGCCACCATTGATGACGCCGTCGGCGAGGCCTATGACAAAGTTGCGGCCATCCTCGGCCTCGATTTCCCCGGCGGCCCCAACCTCGACAAGCTCGCCCGCACCGGCCGCGTGCACACCCCCGGCTTCCCCATCGCCCGCCTGTCGCCGGACTCGCTGGACTTCTCCTTCTCAGGCCTGAAAACTGCCGCCCTCTACGCCTTCCGCGGCGTCCCCGACGATGAGCGCACCCGCGCCAAACGCGCCGCCCGCGGCGAGTCCCCCGCGCCCCTCCTCACCGCCCCCGACATCGCCGCCACCTTTCAGGATGCCGCCATCGCCGCCGTCATCCTCAAACTCGAGCGCGCCCTCGATCGCCACCCCGCCGCCCGCACCCTCCTCATCGGCGGCGGCGTGAGTGCCAACTCCCTTCTCCGCGAGCGTCTCGCCACCCTTGCTGCAGCCCGCTCCCTGGACCTCCGCATCCCCCCGCTGGCCTTCTGCCTCGACAACGGCGCCATGATCGCCGCCCTCGCCCACGACCTGCTCGAAGCCCGCAGCGGCCAAGGCGACGGCCTCACCATGACCGCGACCCCCACCACCGCCTTCTAACCCAGATCTGTCCATCTTCTCCAAAAGCCGCTTCTCCAGCCCCTTTTTCGGTCGATAACGCCATTCATCCCCTCCTCCGGGAACCAGATCACCGTTCAGGCGTCGTACAATGTGGGAAGGGCCGGGGGCGGCTCTGGGGCAAATCACGCGGGCGGCCGGACAGCCGGACCACCGGAGACACACACATGCCACGTTCACGAATCCTGATGACGCTCCTCGCCGCTGGGACTGCACTCGCCGCTGGCAACTTGGCACTCGCGCAAGCCACGCCAGCCGCCAAGCCCGAGATGAAGGAAGCCACCGCTTCCCAAGCCGACCGCATCGCCGCCATCAGCCCCGAGCGTGCCACCCTGCTCCGCATGAACCGGCGCATCTCGCTGAAGGTCGAAGACACCCGGCTCGAGGATGTCATCAAGTTCATCCAGGATGTCACCCAGGCCGACATCGAGCCGCTCTGGAACACCGACAACTCCACCGGTGCCGGTCTGGACAAAGAAAAGAAGATTACCCTCAACATTCAGAATCAGGCCGCCCTGTATGTCATCGAGGCCGTCCTCGAAAAGGCCCGCAACGACTTCGCCGAAAACTCCTGGCAGATGTCCAGCACCGGCTCCATGCAGGTCGGCCCGAAAGACCTGCTCAACAAGTTCAAACGCGTCGTCATCTACGACATCCACGATCTTCTCCTGGTCATCCCGCGCTACCGAGAGGTGCCGCAAATCGATCTCAACAACGTCCTGCAATCCAGCGGCGGCGGTGGCGGCGGCCAGAGCCCATTCTCCGGTGCCGGCCAGACCGGCAGCCCGCTGGACAACCAGCCCACCCCCGAAGAGCGCGCCAAGAAGATCACCGACCTCCTCACCGCACTCGTTGAGTCTCCCCAGTGGCAGGACAACGGCGGCGAGGGTGCCAGCATGCACTACTTCAACGGCACCATCATCGTCAACGCCGCCGACTACATCCACCGCCAGATCAACGGCTACCCATACTGGGCCAGTGGCACCAAGCAGATCGCCGCCAAAGCCGGCGCCCGCCGCTACGTCACCCTCAACATGGACCCCAGCATCGGCACCATCCAGAAGATCCGCCAAACACCCATCACCGCTGTCGCTGGTGGCCAGGGCGGCACCCCGGCCCCTGCGCCCGCCCCCGCCCCAACTCCAGGCCCCTAATCACACGCCTGGGATGTGCGCGTCATCGAGCAAATCCCGATATTCCGCTCTCCAACCCCACAACGCACAACCGCCGCCCCCTCGTGGAGCGGCGGTTGTTTTTCAGTCATCCGGAAACCGGCAACAGATGGACGCCCGTCCGCTCCCGATACACCGTGATAAGCGCGCCCCGTCCAAGCACCTCTTCGGATCGAGCCAGTTCCGCACCGATCAGCGCGGCCGCTTCTTCGCCTTTCAACCCCTCAATCCGCACCCGCACCACAGACGGTACAGTCTTGCCCGAGATCGCAACGATGGCATGAAAATCCGCGTCCAGTGTCACGATCACACGTTTCTCGCTGATCGCAAATCGCACAAGTTCCTCGTCAGCGTCCTTGTGCCGACCAATGCTCGCAACATGCAGCGTGTCATGGCCGCTCGTGATAAGCAAGTCGGCGCACGTCTGCCCAAAACCCTGATCGATGAGCAACCTCATGCGCTCCGCGCCGAGGGCAGCCACTGCCCAAGCATCGTCGCCGCAGCGAACGCCAGCGCCTGCCGGATGTCCTCTTCTTCAATCTCCGGAAACTCGCGTCGCAGTTCAGCGCGATCGGGATAAAGCGACACCAGCTCGACCACCCTTCGCACCGTCAGGCGCATGCCGCGGATCGTCGGCTGTCCACCCACGCGCGCCGGATCGACTGTGATTCGGTCAAACTTCATAGCGACCAATCATAGGAATCATCAGGTCAGGACGCATACTCACTCATCGGCGGACACGTACACACCAGATTCCTGTCCCCATACGGATTGTCAATCCGCCCCACCGATGGCCAGAACTTGTGCTTCCGCAGATACGGCAGCGGCCAGCACGCCTGCTCCCGCGTGTACGCGTGCTTCCAGTCGTCGACGGTCAAAACATGCGCCGTGTGCGGCGCGTTCTTCAAAGGGTTGTCGTCCTTGGGCAGCTTCCCGCTCTCGATCGCCCGAATCTCATCTCGGATCGCAATCATCGCGTCGCAGAATCGATCCAGTTCCGCCTTGGGCTCGCTCTCGGTCGGCTCGATCATCAGCGTTCCCGCCACCGGCCAGGACATGGTCGGCGCGTGGAACCCATAGTCCATCAGCCGCTTGGCAATGTCATCTGGCTTGATTCCCGCCGACTGCTCAAAGTGGCCCACATCGATGATGAACTCATGCGCGCAGCACCCGCCCGGGCCCTTGAACAGCACCTTGTAGTGCTCGCCCAGTCGCTTGGCCATGTAGTTCGCGTTGAGAATCGCCACCTCCGTCGCCTTCTTCAGACCGCCCGCTCCCATCATCGCGATGTACATCCAGGAAATGGTGAGAATCGATGGCGACCCAAACGGCGCGGCCGACACTGGCCCGGTCTCCCGCTCCCCCGCCGCCCGCCCCGGGATGCGATCCTTCCACGGCGATGCCACAGGATGCCCGGCAAGAAACGGCGCCAGATGCGCCGCCACGCAGATCGGGCCCATGCCGGGCCCGCCGCCGCCGTGCGGAATGCAGAACGTCTTGTGCAGGTTGAGGTGGCAGACATCCGCGCCGATGTCCCCCGGCCGGCACAGTCCCACCTGCGCGTTCATGTTCGCGCCGTCCATATACACCTGTCCGCCGTGCGCATGCACGATCTCGCAGATCTCCTTGATGTGCTCCTCGAAGATCCCATAGGTGGACGGATACGTCACCATCATCGCCGCCAGATCATCCTTGTGCTCCGTCGCCTTCTTCTTCAGGTCCTCGATGTCGATGTCGCCGTTCTCCTTGTTGGCCACGGCGACAACGTGCATGCCCGCGATCACCGCCGAGGCCGGGTTCGTCCCGTGCGCCGAGTCCGGGATCAGGCAGACATTGCGGCGCGACTGCCCGCGCGAAGCGTGATACGCGCGGATCACCAGCAGCCCCGCGTACTCCCCCTGCGAGCCCGCGTTGGGCTGCAGCGAGGTCGCCGCAAAGCCGGTGATCTCCGCCAGCCACTTCTCCAGGTCCGAGTACATCTTCGAGTAGCCGCTCTGCTGCTCTGCCGGCGCAAACGGATGCATTCGCCCGAACTCCCGCCATGTCACCGGAATCATCTCGCTCGTCGCGTTCAGCTTCATCGTGCACGACCCCAGCGGGATCATGCTGTGCGCGAGCGACAGATCACGCCCCATGAGCGTGAAGATGTATCGCAGCATCTCCGTCTCGGAGTGGTGCGTGTTGAAGATGGGGTGAGTGAGGAAGGGCGACTTCCGATCAAGACTGAAGTACATCCCCCCCATACCTCCGTACTCATTCCACAGCCCGGCGACCGTGGGAACACTCGTTGCGCCATTCGCAAAGATTCCCAGTAAGGCGTCCACTTCCGCCTCGGTCGTCGTCTCGTCAAAGGACACGCAAACTTGCGTATCGTTCAACCTCCGCAGGTTGAACTCGCGACGCACGGCTCTCGCCATGACCGCGTCTGGATCGCCGACATGAACTAGAACCGTGTCGAACGTCGGCCCCTGCGTTTCGTAGCCAAGTTCCAAGAGACCCTGCACAAACTTGTTGCTCAGAAACGCGATGCGCCGTGCAATCCTCTTCAACCCCTCCGGCCCGTGATACACCGCATACATCCCCGCGATAATCGCCAGCAGCGCCTGCGCCGTGCAGATGTTGCTCGTCGCCCGCTCCCGCTTGATGTGCTGCTCGCGCGTCTGGATCGCCATCCGTAGCGCCGGATTTCCCTGCGCATCCCGGCTCACGCCGATAATCCGCCCCGGCAGCTTCCGCGCGTACTCCTGCTTGGTCGAGATGAACGCCGCGTGCGGCCCGCCCGCCCCCATCGGCACGCCGAATCGCTGCGCCGAACCCACGCACGCATCCGCCCCTCCGCCTCCCCACTCTCCCGGCGGGGTGATCAGCGTCAGCGCGAGCAGATCCGTCGCCGCCACCACCAGCGCGCCCGCCGCGTGCGCCCGCTGGCAGACTTCCGAGTAATCCTCAATCCGCCCATCCGTTGTCGGATACTGCACCAGAACCCCGCAGACATCCGCCCCTGACGCCTCTTTCGCGCGGCAGTCCCCCACCGTGACCTGCATGCCCAGCGAGTCCGCCCGCGTCTTCACCACCGCGATCGTCTGCGGATGGCAGCCCGCATCCACGAAGAACCGAGCTTTGCTCCCCTCGTGCCCACCCGCGATCGAGTAGCACATCGCCATCGCCTCCGCCGCCGCCGTCCCCTCGTCCAGCAATGACGCTCCGGCCAGCGGCAACCCGGTCAGATCGCTCACCATCGTCTGAAAGTTCAGCAGCGCCTCCAGCCGCCCCTGCGCGATCTCCGCCTGATACGGCGTGTACTGCGTGTACCACCCCGGATTCTCCAGGATGTTCCGCAGAATTACCGGCGGCGTGATCGTGTCGTAATACCCCTGCCCGATGAACGACCGAAACACCTTGTTCCCGCTCGCGATCTTCTTCAGTTCCCCCAGCACCTCAAACTCGCCGCGCTCCCGCGTCCCGCCCGCCACCCCATCCAGCTTCAGCCCCCCCTTCATCCTGATCGCCGCCGGCACGGCCACACTCGTCAGCGCATCCAGCGACCCATACCCCAGCAGCGCGAGCATCTCCGCCTGATCCCGCTCATCCGGCCCGATATGCCGATGCACAAACGTATCCGACGGTTGCAGCAACGTATCCGCCGCAGCGCCCGACTTTACGTGCGTGCCGTTAGTGGTTGTCGAGTTGTGCGTCGAGCCGGAAGCAGATGTGGTTGGCATGGGTAATTCTGATTCGGGGGAATGGTGCAAGCTGAGTCAGCAAATCGTAGGAGAACGCCCCCGAATCACCAAGCGCACACCACATTCCAAACCGTATGTTCCCCCGGCCCCCCTCGTTCTCCCGGGGGTTCAGCGGAGTCATGCCATCCGCGGCATCACGCCCGCTTCGTCCGCCGTTGAGAACGCCCCGCAGTCCCAACTGGCTTCTTCGCCTCGCCATTTCTGGGACCAACCAAAACATCCGCGATCCGCCGCAACACTTCCAGCGTCGCCTGCTCCGGCCTGCTCTCAATCCTCGAAACCTGCGGCTGAGACAACCCCACTCGCTTCCCCAGTTCCCCTTGCGACATCCCGCGCATCCGACGCACATACTCGATCCCGTCACGCACGATGTTCTCGAACACCTCTTCTCCATCAACCCACTCGGTCTTGGAATCGTTGAGAATCGCAATCGCTTCGTCGATTTGCTCATCCGACGGCCCATCCGCCTTACGCACGCCCGATGCCGTCAGCCGCTGATACTCCTCAATCGGAACCAGCACGTGCGTCACGACACCTTCCGTTTGAACTGTCGCAAGATGGGCGATGTCGCTCATTGCACAAACTCCTTGATACCTTCAACCCAATTCCATGCAGCGCCAAATCCGTTGGTACTGCCAGTCATTTGCAGGAAACGATCTGTATCTCGTCTCTCGCCGGTATCCACAGAAAAACAACCCGATATGAACCCATGGCTGCCCATCGCAGCCCGGGCTGTGCGCCCGCACGCAACACCGCGACAGAATCCCTGAGCGGATTCGCATCCAGTCGGAGCAAGAGTTCCGCAAACTCGGATTGCTCCGCGGACGTGCGCTCGGGCATGTTCAGCCACGCCACCACACCTCGACAAACATGGACCTTCCGATGAAACCATCGCCTGCGTTTCTCGCGCGGCCGCCTTCCCAGCACTTCGCTCAATATTTCCATCCACTCTGGCAAACGCGATCACTCCGCTCTCAAAACCAACCACTTCTCCGGAGTCGGCAGCATACAGAACGTCACATCCGAGCCGTACCGCGCGGCCCTGAACCCGTCCAACTCGACTCACTTTTCCAGTCCGCATGGATGCAATCCCTGAATCGTCACTATTCATCAATAGCATATTCGTCGGGAAATGCGAACCAGTTCATTCATCATACGAATAAACTGTTCGTATTTTGATTGGACTTCGAGATGATACTACCTCAACCACTCCAACCTCCACATCCCCATCTCCTGCCGTATCCACACCTCTCGGAACTTCACCCCTTCGCTCGCCTGTCCCGTCAGCCGCAGCACCCACTGCCGGTCTCCGGGCTGATCCACGACCACCGTCGGCGTCCGCTCCGCCATCGGCATCCGCGCCAGCGTTTTGGCAATCGCCTTCCGATTCTGCCGCAGATACGTGATGTATTCGATCGGCTCCACCCCGTGCGTCCGGTAGTGGTCCTTGGTCTTCTCATCGATCAACTGATCGAGAATCACCTTGTCCGTCTCCGGCGTGTCCTCATCCAGCAGCGCCTCCACATGCGCCAGCAGTACTGCCGGCGAGGGCGTCAGATACGTCTTCTTCCCATCCGGATGCTCAACGATTGTCTTGAACTCCGTCGGTGTCGCCGTCGGGTCCTGCCGCCCCTTCATCGGGTCCACCGGCCCCTGCCCCCCATACTCCGCCCCGCTCACCCCCGCAAAGAACGGCTTGTACGAAGTGACCCGCTCCTCCCCCGCGCACCCCGCGAGTGCCAGCGTCACACATGCCATCAACGCAACCGGTGCCACCGACACAGACCGTGCCACCGGCTTTCGAGCGCAGCGAGAACGCCGGTGCATGTTGCAACCTCGACTCCCGACTCCCACATTCGCCCGCATCCCATCCATTACAACTCCTCGACTCCTCTTCCCCTCCACTCCTCAGTGACGCGTGCCAACAGCAACGGCGATACTCCGCGCCCCCACCACCCCCCGCCCCCACCGATCATGCACCCGATACTTCTCCAGCGTCTCCGGTGTATCCATACGCAAATGCCCGCCCCGAGATTCCTCCCTCCAATACGCACTCTGCGCCACCAGCGCGGCCGCCAACAACAGATTCTGCGTCTGCCACCCTGGCGGCGAATCAAATATCTTGTCCAGCGTGTACCGCGCCCAGAAATCAATCATCTCCGCCACATCCTTCAGCCGCTGCCCCGACCTTTCGACTCCCGCGTTCCGCCACATCGCCGACCGCAGCGAACTCAGCACATCCGACAAATCCAGCTCCGCATTATCACTGGGCCGGATATCCGAAATCACCGGCACCGGTGATGGCGGCGGCCGGAACCTCGTCGTCTTCCTACTCAACTCCCCATCCGGCCACACAAACACTCCCTCATCATGATCCGCCCCCGCCAAAGCCCCACCAATCGGTGCGTGCATCGCCCGTGCCATCCCAGCCGCCGCGCGCCCCGCCGCCTCACCCACCACCAATCCCTCCAGCAGCGAGTTGCTCGCCAGCCGATTCGCGCCATGCAGCCCGCAACTCGCCACTTCTCCCACCGCAAACAATCCCGGCACCGTTGATCGCCCGATCAAATCCGTCGCCACACCGCCAACCGTGTAGTGCGCCGCCGGATTCACCGGAATCAGATCCTTCGCCGGATCAAGATCCACCCCTTCCAGCAGCTTCGCGATCCCCGGAAACCGCCCCGCGAAGTTGGTGATGTGCCGCACATCCAAGAACACATGCGTCCCGCCGTGCGTCGCCAATCGATGCACAATCGCGCGGCTCACCACATCGCGCGGCGCCAGTTCCGCCATCGGATGCACCTCGGTCATGAACCGGTGCCCCGTGTGATCCAGCAAGTGCGCCCCCTCGCCGCGCACCGCCTCCGTAATCAAACTCCGCGGCCGCCCCGCCAAATACAACGTCGTCGGATGGAACTGCACAAACGCCAGATCCTGCACCGCCGCGCCCGCCCGATACGCCATCGCCAAACCATCCGCCGTCGCGCACTTCGGATTGGTCGTCTCCCGATACACCATCCCCGCGCCACCCGTCGCCAGAATCGTGCTCTTCGCCCAGATCATCTGCAAGCCATACCGCGGATGATGCGTGATTGCCCCCATCACCGGTGCCCCCGGCTCGTTGCTCGGTGTAATCAGATCGAGCGCGAAGCAATCCGTAAACAGCCGCACATGCGGCGTCCCCGCCATCTTCATCACCAGACACCGCGAAAGCTCCGCCCCCGTCGCATCTCCATTCGCATGCAAAATCCGTGAGTGCGAATGCCCGCCCTCGCGCCCCAGCGAAAGGTCTTTGCCGTCCTTCCGATCAAATCGCATTCCCCACTGCACGAGTTCCGCCATCCGCTCCGGCGCCTGCTCACAAATAAACCGCACCGACGGCTCATCGCACAACCCAACACCCGCCCTCAGCGTGTCCTGCACATGCGATTCAACTGTGTCGTCCGTCGCCATCACCGCCGCGATCCCGCCCTGCGCCCACGCGGTATTCGACTCCTCCGTCCCGTCCTTACTCAAAACAATCACATCCCCACCCTCCGCCGCCGCGATCGCCGCGCGCAGCCCCGCCACGCCCGTCCCAATCACCAGCGTGTCCGTAAAAATCTGCGGCAGCAGCGACGACCGAAACGGAATCAGATAGCGACGTTGATCAAAGAGTGGGTGCATAAAGGTTCCGCGGCCGCATGCCGGGGTGAACCGGCATAGTAGGAATCACCAGGTTCGTGCCCCACCCCACCCAGTTTCACTCCCGTGCGGCGAGTGCCCCGCGATAAACCGTCCCATTGCCCACGATCCCGCTCGCACCATCCGGCTTCCCGCCATTTGGTACACTCACTGCGTGAACCCAAACAGCCCAACATCCCGCGCCATCATTCTCGCTGCCCTCGCTGCCTCGCTCCTCGCGGGTTGCAGCTCTTCAACCACATCGTCCCGCGAAGCGATCGTCGCAGCCCCCATCATCTCCCCCACCGCCGCCCGCTCCGTCCCCATCTTCTCCGAAGACGGCCGCCCCGCCGATTGGTCCGCGCTTCTCACCGCCGCCTGTAATGCCGACTTCGTTCTCATCGGCGAGAACCACGGTCATCCCCTCGGCCTCGAATCCGCCGCCGCGCTCTGGGAGGACATGCTCCCCCGCTGCCCCCGCGCCGCGCTCGCCATGGAGTTCATCGAGCGCGATGAGCAATCCCGCCTCGACGACTACCTCACCGGTATCACCGATGAGGCCACCTTTCGCAAACGCACCAATCGTGTCGATGGCAACTATCCCCCCGGCCATGCCCAGATGATCGCCGCCACCAAATCCGCCGGCCGTCCCGTCATCGCCGCCAACGCCCCGCGCTCTTATGTCCGCCTTGCCCGCACCGACGGTTTCGATCGCCTCGCCGCGCTCACCCCGGAGCAGAAGCGCCTCTTCCGAATCCCCGACCAGCTCCCGCCACGCGGCACGCGCTACCGCGACGATTTCGACAACCTCATGCGAGAAGACCCCGGCCACTCCCCCGCCGCGCCAACCAACTCCGCCGCCGACGCCGAGCGCAGCGCCAAACTCGACGCCACCTTCCGCGCCCAGTCCATGTGGGATTGGACCATGTCCGAGAGCATCGCCCGCGCATCCAAGGACAACAATGCCCCCGTCCTCCTCGTCGTCGGCCGCTTCCACATCGACTTCGACGGCGGCCTCCCCCAAGCCCTCCGCCTGCAATCGCCCAACTCCAACATCCTCCGCATCAGTTTCATCGACGCCCCACCCCCGACCACCGGTGCGCCTCGCAATGAGGACCAAGGCCGCGCGAGCTTCGTGATCTATGTCGGCTCGCGCTGACTTACCCCGCGCATCCGCCAAACCACCCCGCCAGAAAATCAAAGATGTCCTGCACGTTCAGCACCGCATCCCGGTTGTAGTCCGCGCGTCCAACCCCCGCGAACCAGTCCCCCAGATACGTGAAGATATCCGACACCGCCAGCACGCCATTCCGGTCGTAGTCCGGATTCGCCAGCGGAATCGTCCCCGTCGCCGTGCTCACGAACTTGTAAATCCGGCCCGTCCCCTGGCTCACCATGTACAGCTCGCCATACGCATCCTCGCCGAACGACACCGTGTTGTTCGAGAGCCCCGTCGTATACGCCGGCACATTCGGCGTCACCGCCGTCGATCCAACATACACCGGCGTCGAGGTCGGATTGTTCAGCAGCCCCGTGCCCGTGTTCAGCGTCGTGGAATACACCACGCCCCCGCAGTAATCCGCAAACACATACTTCCCATACAGCGACGGAATCTTGCATCCGCGATACACATATCCACCCGTGATCGAGCATCCCGTCCAGAACGTCCCCGTCACCGTATCGATCATCCGCCGCGGCGCGCCCGCATTGCCCGCCGTCGTCGTGTGCGGATACACACCCACCGGCGCGGTCAGCGCGGCATCGTTATACGTCGCCGGGCATCGTCCCCCGTTGGTCTGTGGATTTCCCGCCGAAATGTTGAACTGCAACGTCCCCTCAAAGCATCGCCACCCGTAGTTCCTCCCGCTGATCGAGCTCAGGTTGTCCGGCGCTAGCGTCCGCGCCGGCTGAAAGTTGATCTCCTCCCACAAGTCCTGCCCCACATCCGCGATCCACATATCTCCGGTCAGCCGATCAAACGTGCAGCGCCACGGGTTCCTCACCCCATACGCCCAGATCTCCTGCCGCGCCGGCGAAGTCCCGCCGCTCACCACCGGAAGCGTCGGATTGTCGCCCGGAACTCCGTAGTTCGCAATCCCCGGCGTCGCCGTCCCGCTCCAGAACGGCCCCTGCGGCGCAGGCCCGTTGCTGTTCACATCAATCCGCAGAATCTTCCCCAGCGGCAGCCCCGTGTCCTGCGCATTTCCAATCGTCGAGTTATGCCCCGTCCCCGTGTCCCCGCTGAGCCCGCCGTCGCCCACAGCCAGATACAAATACCCATCCGGCCCAAACCCGATCCAGCCCCCGTTGTGGTTCGTCGCCGTCGGATGCTGTATCCGCATCACGGCGCGTACCGTCGCTCCCGTCGTGTCCGCCGCCGTTGGTGAAGTCAGCGTGTACTCCATCACGTTCTGGTAATACCCCATCCCCGTCGGCAACCCGCTCACCGCAGGGTTCGTGTAGTACACATAGAACTTTCCGTTCGTCTGAAACTGCGGATGGAACGCCAGCCCCAGCAGCCCGCGCTCATCGCCCCCGTTCACCGGCGTTTGCACCAGCGCGCCCAGATTCAGAAACGGCGCGCTCGATGCCTGCGTCACCGGAGGATTCTGCGAAATATCAATCGACCGAATCTGCCCACCCTTCTGCACCACAAAGATTCTTCGATAATCCCCCGGCGCGGAATACAACCCGACCGGGCGCACCAGCGCATCGCCCGCCGGATTCCCCGCCACATCCAGCGCCACAAACTGCGCCCGCGCCCCCGCCGTCATTCCACACACCGCCAGCACCACCGCGCTCGCGGCGGACAAAATCGTGTACAAACGCATGAATCGCTCCGTTCAATCTCGCGCGACACCGAACTGGTTGTCGCATGCCCCACCCTCCCCTGCTCCTCGAACCTGAATCTCCGCTGAATATGAACAATACGAACCCTTGATCGGCTCCGCACCATCAATATCCCGCGCAGCCAGTCCTCTTCGCCCCGCCCAAACCCCGGGTTCCCGCCGCAACCCCGTCCGCACTCGCTTATCGGCCTTCAATCCTCACACTTGGCTCCAACAAGCCGCTCCCGCCCGAACATATACTTCCCACTTCGCACCCAACGGGACCACACCATGACCACCATCAACCCCACCGCCGCCACCACCTCCCAACTCGGCCGCGCCGGCACTCCACCCGCCAAACCCGTTGATCCCCAGACCGTCACCATCTCCGGCCTCGTCCTCGATCCCGCCTATACACCCGACAAGCCCGCCGAGTCCATCAAGCACTTCGCACGCGACATCAACGCCCCCGGCAAATACCCCTTCACCCGCGGCCTCTATCCCGACGGTTACCGCACCCGCCTCTGGACCATGCGCCAGTTCGCCGGCTTCGGCTCCGCAGACGACACCAACAAACGCTTCAAGTATCTCCTCGAGCAAGGCAAGGGCGGCGGCACCTCCACTCGCGCCGCCGCCAACACCGGCCTCTCCACAGCCTTCGATCTCCCCACACTCATGGGCCGCGACTCCGACGATGAGCTCTCCGCTGGCGAAGTCGGCCGCTGCGGCGTCGCCATCGACACCATCGAGGACATGCACCGCCTCTACGCCGACATCCCCGTCGGCTCCGTCACCGTCTCGCAAACCATCAACGGCCCCGCGTGTGTCATCTGGGCCATGTATCTCGCGATGGCCAAGCAGCGCAACATCTCCTGGAACGATCTCGGCGGCACACTCCAGAATGACATCCTCAAAGAGTTCCACTCCCAGAACGAGTTCATCTATCCCCCCGACCACTCCGTCAAACTCGTCGTGGACACGATCGAGTATCAGTCCCGCATGGTCCCCAAGTGGAACTCCGTGAGCATCTCCGGCTACCACATCCGCGAGGCCGGCTCCACCGCCACCCAGGAACTCGCCTTCACCCTCCGCGACGGCATGGAATACGTCGAGGCCTGCCTCGAACGCGGCCTGCCTCTCGATAGTTTCGCGCCGCGCCTCTCTTTCTTCTTCAACTCCCACAACGAGTTCTTCGAGGAAGTCTGCAAGCTCCGCGCCGCCCGCCGCATCTGGGCCAGAGCCATGAAGCATCGCTACGGCGCCACCAGCGAGCGCAGCATGTTCATGAAGACCCACGTCCAAACCGCCGGATGCTCCCTCACCGAACAGCAACCCCTGAACAACATCGTCCGCGTCGCCTATCAGGCCATGGCCGGCGTCCTCGGCGGCTGCCAATCCCTCCACACCGACAGCATGGACGAAACCCTCGGCCTGCCAACCGAGCAAGCCGTTACCGTCGCCCTCCGCACCCAGCAAATCCTCGCCTACGAAACCGGCGTCACCCGCACCGTCGACCCCCTCGGCGGCTCCTACTTCGTCGAAGCCCTCACCGACAAAATGGAATCCGACGCCCTCGACTACATCCACGAAATCGATCTCTTTTCTCCCTCGCCCGCTTCAGCGGGAGAGGGTGGCCGAGGCTCTGCGAGGCCGGGAGAGGGTGCATCCGATCTTGAAAAGCACCCGGCATATCACGCTCGCCCCAGCTACGGCCGCTCCGTCGTCGCCGGCATCAACCGCGGCTACTTCCGCCGCCAAATCGCCGAGGCCTCCTATCGCTTCTCCGAAGAGTGCGAAGCCCACGACCGCATCATCGTCGGCGTCAACGCCTTCACCGAGGGCTCCGACGAACGCCCCATCGACATCCTGCAAATCCCCCACACCGTCGAAACCGACCAGGTCGATCGCCTCACCAAATTCAAAAGCAAGCGTGACGGCGCAGCCGTCAAGCGAGCCCTCGACCGCATCCGCGAAACCTGCCGCAAAGGCGACCCCGCCCTCGAAGCCCAAAAGCTCAACAAGTTCAACATCATGCCCGCCCTCGTCGACGGCGCCCTCGCCAACTGCACCCTCGGCGAAATGGTCCAAGCCATGGCCGATGTCTACGGGCGATACACTGGTGGACCGGAGTGGTGATTCGTGGCACGGGCTTTCCAGCCCGTGGGCTTCCCTTCCAGAGCAAGTCGCAACCAACCGTTCTCAATGCGAACTCCAAACGCAGAACACGCCGAAGTTCCTGCTGCCAAGATCACACACTATCTTCTCGCGCTCGATTCCGAGGACGGCCAAGCCAAAGCGATCTTTTTTCTCTCACAAGGATTCACTCTCTTCCGATGGCGAAAACTCGCCGACGCACTCCGCAACCACATCAGCGACAACGACTACTCAACGATCAAACCCTCGCCCTGAGGCACAAAGTTTGTAGTCAACGGCCCTCTTCTCTGTCCCAACGGTAACATCGCACATGTCCGATCCGTCTGGAACATCAAGCCGCCAGCAACCCATCCGCGCCTCGTCACGGCGCACCCGCTCCCCCGCAAAACCCGCCCGAGGAAGTGACATGCCAAAGACAGTTCCCAAAATCAAAGAACTCGATCGCGTGGCTCTCACGAAGAATCTTCCGAAGCACTCCCTGAAAGCAGGCGACATAGGCACCGTTGTCGATATCTACGAGAGTGGCGAGGGCTACGAAGTCGAGTTCTGCACCCTCACCGGCGAAACCATCGATGTCGTCACCCTCTACGCCGCCCAGATCCGCCCCATCGGCCAGCGCGAAGTCCCCAGCGCCCGCAGACTCGCGAGCTGATCGCCCGGCTCAATCACGAGACTCGCTGAGCGGTCCTCACCTTGAAGCTCTCCTTCCTCCAACTCTTCCGCACCCGCTCAGGCAAACTCGGAGGCCTCCTCTTTTTTGGCTGGGTTGCCAACATGCTGGCCTGCGGCATTGTCGCTTCCGTGCTCGGCGGCGACGCCATCAGCGGCCACGAATCAGCCGGCCACTATTTTCTCGGTGATCATGGCCGCTTCACAGAAGTCTCGAAGCTCATCTTTGAACTCAGTCGGTTGCACGTTCTCTCGACGCTCATCTCACTGCCTTTCGCCCTCATCGGCTGGCTCCTGCTCTTCTTCAACTATTCCCAAGTCGATCTCGCCGCGCAGGAACAAGAAACCGCCAGCCGCCATCGCCCCCGCTAATCGTGGTCACTCAGATTCTAGAGCGGTTTCTTTGACTTCGTAGCGCGATTTTCCTGGCGCGGGCCGGGATTGTGGGCAGAGTTGTCGGATCAAGAAGGAGATCCGGCATGGAGGCCTATTCGATCGACCTGCG
>JBKJOD010000012.1:0-36831 GCA_046593245.1 Phycisphaerales bacterium | reverse complement strand
GGTTGGATCGCGGGCTCGACCCGTCGGCCGGGTTTGACTCAGCGGAGGCCGCTCTGGCAGCGTTGCCGTCGGTGGTATCGACCTCGGCGAGCCCTTCAACGACTCGCGGGTTTGCGGCACGTTTCGGGTCGGCTCCGCGGGCTTGATTGGTGGCATGGGCTTTCCAGCCCATGTCCTTTGCTTTGTAAGAATGTACGTCTAAGCCGGGCAAACGCGCGGCGGGCTTGTGCCATGCAAGAGTGCATTCGGGCCGCGGCGGCCCGAACATGGGCTGGAAAGCCCATGCCACGCTACTATTTGTCCTCGCACTCTGGACACGCCGATGAACGACTGGATGGATGCCGAAGGCCACATCGAACGCGCCCACCAGTTCTTCGAGAACGGTCGGTGGGCGGATGCTGAGTCCGCGCTTCGGGAAGCGCTGGCGATCAATCCTGATCGAGCGGAATGGCACTTCAATCTTGGGCTGACACTGGAAGCCGCGGGCAAGTACGAGGACGCGGCGAACGCGCTCGTGGCGGCCCATCAACTCCAGGATGATGATGCTCAGGTGCTGATCTTGATCGGCGTGAATCTCCTGCGTGCGGGGAAGGCGCGCGAGGCGATCCCGCACTTGGAGAAAGCCGAGAAGCTCGATGCGCACAATGTCGCATCGTTTGTGAATCGCGTGGATGCGTACCAGCGGCTGGGCGATCACGAGCAGGCCGAGGTCATGTTTTACATGGCCCAGCAGTGCGACCCCAAAAATCCGGATGCGTATGTGTTTCTCGCGGACTCGCTGCTGGCCCGCAATCTGCATGACAAGGCCGTGTGGTGCCTGCGCGAGGCGGCGAACCTCGATGCGAATCTGCCGGGTATCCACGCGCGGCTGGCCGAGGCATATGCGGCGACGGGGCGTTTGGAGCGGGCGCGGCAGTTGTTTCTCCGCGAACTGCGAAACGATCCGGGTGACATCCCTACTCTGCTGGATTTGGGCTGTCTGCTCGTCACGATGAACCGATTCCCCGAGGCGAGCGAGAAGTTTCGGCGCGTGCTGGAGCTTGAGACCGATCATCCTGAGGCGCACTACTACCTCGCCGATCTTGCAGAGCGACAAGGACAGCACGCCGCGGCTCTGGAACAGTTCGGGGTCGTCCTTCGCCTGGATCCGCAGTTCGCGCCGGCGCGTCGCCGTTCGGCATCGCTGCTCCTTCTGCGCGGACGTGCGGGAGATGAGGATGCCGCCCGGGAACTGCTTCGGCAGGAACTGGAGGACTTCAACCAGTTCACGGATCGCTACCCAAAGGATGACATGGCGGAGCTGGGTCGCACGCTGCTACACGCGGGGTTGCTCCAGGAAGCACGCCGGGTATTGCATATTCTTGCCGAAGCACGACCGACCGACCCGACCTCGCTGCACCTCTATAGCGTCGCGATGTATGAGCTCGGGGAACGCGAACAGGGGATTGATATCTGCCGAAAAGTTCTCAAACTCGACCCGAAGTTTGTGCCCGCGATGCACAACGTGGCCGTGGCGTGCGTGTACGACAAGCAGTGGTCCAAGGCGCGGTACTGGGTGCATCAGGCGTTGCTCGTTGATCCGGATGACTCGGCACTACGCCACCTGCGGTTGAAACTCCGGCTGCACACACTGGCGGAGGGGGCGGCGTGGCTGTGTACGCCGATTCGGTGGGCGTTGAAACCGCGCCGTCGTCGCCTCAAGCAGCTCTAGCTCGAAGCGGATCGCAAGAACGCCACACACACCGTGCTGACCAGCGTCACAAACTCGATCCGCCGCGTTCCGACCTCCACACTCGCGGTGATCGCGTTCTTCGCGGTTGCGCTGCTCATCTCCACATTCTTCGTGGGCGACATTGGCGTCTACAACGACGACCACTTCTGCAACCAGCGTGATCCGGTGACGCACGAGGCCCATCACTTTGTGATGAATCGTCCGTGGCACCTGTGGCGGCCACTGACGCGGGTGGTGCTGACTCCGCTGGTGACGGCGCTCTGGCCGTGGCCGTGGGCACTGCACACGATCAGCGCAATGTTGCACGGGGTTGTGGTGTGGCTGTTGTATGCGCTGCTTCGAAGATTCGGTATTCGCGCCGCGATTGCGGCACCGGTTGCCTTGGCGTTTATGCTCTATCCCGTTCACTTTGAGGCGGTGCTGTGGATCGACATCATCTGCACGCTGATTTCGGTCGTGCTGGTGCTGGGTATCTGGAATACGTACCTGTGGTGGATCGCGGCGAGCCATGGTTATTCGGGCAATCTGCGATTTGCGATTCTTGTTGGTCTTGGCATCGCGGCCTGGTGCGCGGCAGCATTGAACGAGCAGCCGCCCGGGGCGCTGGCCGCATTGCCACTGGCTGTGCTTGTAGCGGGACTTGCCCGAGCACCGACGCTGCGTGGGCGGCTGTCGCGCTCGGCCATGCCGATCGCGGTGATCGGGATCGGCCTGCTTCTCTATCTGCAGGGCTATTTCAAGCACGCAGGGAGAGCGTCGCAGGCGGAGCGCGAAGCCGCAGTCGTCGAATCCCTGCCGCAGAATCTGGCGAGTTTGGCGTCAAAGATTCCGCGTGAGTTGTATTTAAAGAACGTGGCGATGGGTGCGCTCACGCAGGGAGTTGAAGTTGTCGCGAGCCATCCGTTCCGGGCCACGCTGCTGTTTGGATTGCTCGGTTTCTGCGTGTTCCAATGGATGACGAGACGACAGCGCGTTCTGATTTCACAAGATCCAGCGCCGTCGATGTTTGCGTTGTTCTGGTTGGTTCCGCTCGGGCTCGTATGGTTTGTAGCGTCGTGGCTTCCGGTCGCGGCGGCGCATTCCACGACCTCGCCTCGGCTGCACTATGTTCCCTCGATGGGGCTGTCGCTCATCGCGGCGGCGTCTTTGTCTATCGCCGCGATGGGACTGGCTCGCGTTCGGACAAAGCTGCAGACTGCGGTCGCCGCAATGTGCCGCTGCGTGCTGCTTGCGGCGACGACGGCCGCGCTCCTGATCTGGATCGGCATTCAGATCAACTACCAGCGCCGGTTTGAGGCCGACAAGCAGGAGATTGAGCCACTGGCGCGGCTGCTGGGTCCGACAGTTCCCGCGGGCACGTTCTTCATCCCCGTACGAATCCGCAGCGCGGTTTCCAAAACCAGCAGTCCGCGTTACGACGCGTACTTCGCGCACTGCTGGACGTGGGAGTTCGCCGCGGGTTGGAATCTGCAATACGCGCTGCGCCGCAACGATGTGTACACCGTGGTTTCGTATCCGGGCGTTGGACCGGACGGCCTATTCATGGATGAGGTGGACCCGACTGGTTCGGTGTTGATGAAGGTTCACCCAGCGCAACCTGTTCCCGCAGAGATTCGCGGGATTCTGCCGCGATTCTCAGGGCTGCGAACATTCCGACGCGTGGCCCTGGATCGTTGCGTATTCTTTGACATCCCGCGCCGGGGCGAAGTAGAGATCTACACGAAGATTCGCGTGTATCCAAAGGACTCTGACCCGCTCACGATCGATTCACGTCCGCTCATGGGTGCGGCCACGCTATCGCAGCTTCCGGAGAAGATCCTCGAACTGCGGCCCATGTCATCCGAACGCCGCGATGCCGAACTCGCGAAGATCCACTCCAAGAAGCTTCCCATCAGCGGTAGTTCGTCGGGTACATCATCCGCTCCACCCCCTCGATGAGCGTGTGCAGGATGAGCATGTGTATCTCCTGGATGCGGTCGGATTCCTCCCCGGGGGCGATCCACTCGTAGTCGCACGAACCCGCGATTTTTCCTCCACCCTTGCCCAAGAGCGAGACGGTGCGACATCCCGCATCCTGTCCTGCCTTCACGGCCCTTGCAATGTTCTCGCTGTTGCCGCTGGTGCTCAGGAGTATCAGCACATCACCACGCCGGCCGTGCGCCTCAACCCAGCGCGAGAAGACGTTCTCGAATCCGTAGTCATTTGCGGCACAGGTGATGTGGCCGGCGTCCGTACACGCAAGCGCGGGGAGCGCCGGTCGTTCCTTGCGAAATCGCCCGGTGAGTTCCTCCGCGAAATGCATCGCGTCGGCGCTGGATCCACCATTGCCGCAGATCAGGGCTTTGCCGCCGGACTCAAAGCACTCGACAAGTGTTTCGGCCACGATACCAATGCGTTCCACGGCAGAGCGATCACCCGCAAACGCATCAAGTGCGCGGCGCGCTCCGTTGATCGCATCCATTGCCCAGTCGTCGCCGCGTGTGCTCATGGCACAATGTTACCAGCTATTCGGCCAGAACTCATGGCTGCAAGAAACTCATGTGCAGTTCCGAGTGTCGCAGGTGAAAGGTCGCCCACTCCTGCACCGACATCCTGCCAAAAATCGGGTGCGCGGCCTTTGGCTCGTTGCCTGGCTTGCCGATTCGCTCGATTTGTGACCGGAGATCGCTCAGGCCTTGCTCGAACCCCAAGCCATTATCCCACAAGGCCGCTTCCGCGGCGGACGAGAGATTGACACCAGGGCGCAGCGGCCCACCGAGAACGCGCTTCTTGGCCAGGGGTCCGATCAGCCGCAGCCAGAGCGGCGCTGCACTTTTCAGTTCATCCATGCCTTCGATCGATCCTCGCATGGAAACGGCCAAATGCCCGAAGATTGGGCCGGGCTTTCTATTTCCGAGCTGGAGCAGAGTTCCGCCAGCGTGTGCCGTCTCGACTCGATCCAAATCTTTGGACAAATCCGAGAGCGACGAATAGACAACCAAGCGGCGCCGGGCCGTCTTGACGTTTACCAGTTCGTGTGCCCGAGACCCATTCGTGCTGCTTGCTGCTGACATTCTTGATCCTCTACGCCTGCTCTTCCGCCTGTGGAAGCCGCAGATTCGTCGTTGGGAACTCATCGGCACAACCCGGCCAAGCATGCGGTTCAGTCTCTTCTGGTCGTGCGATGCTGCGAAAAAGCATACGGCGAGCAAGCACAACTTCTCCGCCGCGCTCGCGTATCCTTTGGAGAATATCAGGAGTTCGATGCATGCCCTACTACACGAAACTCGGCCTTCTTCCCCGTAAGCGGCACGTGCAGTTCCGTCGCCCGGATGGCTGTCTGTATTCCGAGGAACTCTTCGGCACCGAAGGGTTTACCGGTCCAACTTCGACCATGTACCACATCCATCCACCGACACAAGTCTATGGGTGGAAGCCAGAGTACTCCACGAAGGTGGAATATGTAGAACGCGACATCATGCGCATGCGCCATCTCAAATCCGCGCCGATGAAGCCGCACGGCGACTTCGTTACCGGGCGGGTTGTGCTCTTCGGCAACGCGGACGTTGAGATGGCCGTCATCAATCCCGCTGCACAGATGGAGTATCACTTCAAGAACGGCCAAGGGGACGAGTGCCTGTTCATTCACTTCGGCTCGGGTGTATGCCACACGATGCTGGGGACGCTGAAGTTCGGGCCACGGGATTATCTGGTGATCCCCAAGGGAATGATCTATAAGGTGATCTGGGAAAAGCGAGAGAACGGACCGGGCGGCAAGCCGACCGACAATGGCCCGCCAATCGCCGACTACCCCTTTGGCAAGGTTCTCCTCATAGAGACCTGCAATGGCTCCCACATCGGGCCGCCCTCGCGATATGTGTCCAAGCAGACGAGCCAGTATCTTGAGCACTCGCCGTATTGCGAACGCGACCTGAAGATCCCCGAACTTCCGATGACGTGGGACGAGAAGGGTGATCACGAGGTGCGCATCAAGGCCCGCGATCAGGTGCATTCGTACACCTACCACTATCACCCGCTGGATGTCGTCGGTTGGGACGGGTGCTATTACCCGTTCGTCTTCAACGTTGCGGATTTCTCACCGATCACCGGCATGCTGCACATGCCGCCGCCGATCCATCAAACCTTTGAGGCGCACAACTTCGTGATCTGCTCGTTCTGCCCACGCATGCTGGATTATCACCCGCAGGCGATCAAGGTCCCGTACAACCATTCGAACCTCGACTCTGATGAGGTGCTCTACTACGTCGAAGGGAACTTTGGCTCGCGGAAGGGGATCGAGGTTGGCTCGCTGACGCTTCACCCCCAGGGCATTCCCCACGGTCCGCACCCGGGCACTGTTGAGGCTTCACTGAGTGCGACTCACACGAGCGAGCTCGCCGTCATGTGCGACACCTTCCGTCCGCTCTTTCCGACCAAGGCCGCGCTGGAGATGGATGATGCCAAGTACCCGGCCTCTTGGCAGGGCGAGCACTTTCCGGGGCTATCCAGCGGCAAGCTGCACCTGAGCGGTGCGAATGGCACACCGACGACAAACGGCCGTGTTGAAGTTCTCGAGCACAAGAACATCGCAAACGTCTGGGCTCCGTGATTCGCTCACGGACACCCGGCAAACCATGCCGCCAGGAAGTCAAATATGTCCTGCGGATTGATCCCGCCCGTGCCATTAAAGTCCGCTCGCGGATCTTGGTTGAACCACGCACCGATATAGGAGAAGATGTCGCTCACGCTCAGGCCGCTCTGACCGTCGAAGTCTGCGCGACAGGGCGGCTCCAGCGGCGGAATCCCACGAACCACGAACGCCCGCACCTGCCCATTGTGAACCCCGGTGCCCACAATCGCGGAGTTGTCAAAGCTGACGGCCCGGGCCTCGGAGAGCAGCCAGCCGCTGAGGTCCTGTGATCCGCCCGCAGCGCTGGCCAGATGAACATTCAGATCGAACATGCCGCGCGAGCGTGTCCAAGCGAACGCACGGGGCTGGCCATCCGCGGCGATCGCGGTGCCCACCACTGCGCCGCCACCGGGGTTGGTGCCAAACGCTTCGGCTGCGCCGCCCGGCGTAAGTTCACCAAGATTCTCCATGCCGCCAGCGGTTGTCCAGCGAAACGCTCGCACCACACCGCCCACGATTGATCCGCCGACAACCACCGACCCGTCCAGACTTATTCCGTTTCCGAACGAATCCGTGCCGCCGGGAAGAGTTCCCAGTGATTGAACGCCGATGCCGCTCCGCCAACGCATACCCCGCCGCGGCGATGACCCGCTCCATCCGGCAACCGCCGACGCGTATTGATTGATCGCCGCGCCGACAGACTCTGTTTCGCCAGCGAGCGCGCCTACCTCAAACCAGCCGCCGGCCCACATCGCGGCGCGGCTCGCGCTCAGCGGCGAACTCGTTGACCCCGCGCCGACAGTCAACGCACCATCCGGGCAGATGCCCATCGCAGATGAACTCGTGCCACCAGCCAGAGTTCCCATCGATGTCATACCGCCGAATGATGTCCAGCGAAATCCGCGATCACCCGATATCGAGCCGCTTGTTCCTACGATGAGCGAGCCGTCGCTGGTGATAGCCGCGCCGCGCGAGAATGTACCGTCCGGAAGTACACCCAGCGAGATCATTCCCGCCGGTTCGGACCAGACAAAGGCGCGCTCGCCGCTGCTGCTGCCACTGAAACCTGTCACGATCGCACCATCTCCACTGAGGGCGATCCCGTGTGAAGCGGTACCTCCAGGCAACACGCCAATGTCCATCACGCCGCCGGTACCGAGGGCACTCACGGCGGTGCAGGCGAATCCCAGCGTGACGGCGATGGAGTTCCGTCGAAGTTTCGCGGTGTGGCTCATATCCACAATGTACCCCACCCCAACCAGATCACAACCCGCAGGTCCGGCAAATTCTTAATCAGAGCAGTGCATGGCGCGAAATCCATCGGGCAGATTTCCCAATCCACCTCAATCCACCTCACTCTTCAACTTCGTCGGAGCAATCCATGAGCCAGTTCTCCGCAATTCCTGCCAACTTTCCCGGCCAGATGCCGCCGCCCATTCCGACGGGGCCGGTGAATACTCGCCCGATTTCCGGACCGCTGCTACCTTACTCACCAACGACCTTCGCTACTCTCTATCTCTGGTGGGCGATCATCGCAGGCCTGCACCTGCTGTTGCTCGTTCCCTCGATCATTCTTTGGCCGCTGCACTTCATTGCGCTACCGATCTTCATCGCGTCTGTGGTGTTTGAGGTGATGATTTTGTACAAGGCGTGGAACCAGATTCAGGATGGAACACAGCGGACGACACCCGGGCGGGCGATTGGCTTCGGGTTCATTCCGTTCTTCAACTTCTACTGGTGGTTTACTGAATATCAGGGGCTGGCAGAGGATACCAACTCGTTCACTCGGAAATACGGTCTGAATGCACCGCTGGTATCTGTGCCGCTGGCCGCGACAATCTGCATCCTTTCGATCTGCAAGTGGCTGCTCTGCTGGCTTCCCGTGCTCAACTCACTGCTGGTCATATCTGAAATCGTGCTGCTCGTGTTTTTTCTGCATCAGGTGAAACTCGCGTCGATGACCATCGCTCAGGCGAAGATCACGGCCGCTACGCAGGCGGGGACGCTACCGGGAATGGTTGGCAACTCGGCACGCGGATAAACTCGTGCCCATGCACATCGTTGGCATTCATCACGTCGCCATTATCTGCTCGAACTATCCGGAGTCGCGCCGCTTTTACTCTGAAGTCCTCGGATTCCGAATTATCCGCGAGACCTTCCGCGAAGATCGCGATTCATGGAAGTGCGACCTAGGCCTCGCGGACGGCACGCAGATCGAGCTCTTTTCCTTCCCAGGACCGCCGATCCGCCCCTCCTACCCCGAAGCCCGCGGCCTGCGCCATCTTGCGCTCGCCGTTGTTCATCTGGAATCCGAAGTGCGGCGACTCACAGCCGAGGGCATCAATATCGAGCCGATTCGCACGGATGAACTGACGGGTAAGCAGTACACGTTCTTTGCCGATCCGGATGGGCTGCCGATCGAACTGTACGAAAAGTAAGCCGGAACACAACATCCAACCGTGCCCCGGTTCGCCGCTGCTCTGAGCGGCAAACCGGGGATGCTGCAAGCTATCCCCCAATCTTCGCCCTCAGCATCGCCACCGCCTCGGGCATCGCGAGGATATCCGCCGATACTTTCGCACTGCGGCGTGTGAGTTCGACATCTAACGAACCATCGAGTTCATTGAGCAGCCGCTTGGTCGCCGCCAGCGCCTTCGGTCCGCCCGCGGCGAGTCGTTCCGCCAGCGACTGCACCGCCGCGTCGAGTCCATCGCGAGAATCCACGCACTCGTTCACCAGCCCCGCCAAGTGCGCCTCTCGGCCAGACATCAACCCGCCGCGGAGAAGCATCGCGCGTGCGTGCCCCGCTCCGATCTTTCGCACCAGCCACGGCGCGACGACGGCCGGGCAGACACCCAAATCAACTTCTGGAAACCCCATCTTGCTGTCGGCGTGGGTGATCGCGAAATCGCACACGGTAGTCAGGCCGCAGCCCCCGCCGATGGCCGCGCCGTTCACCGCTGCGATGGTAACCGCGCTCAGTGACCGGAGCTTCACGGTTGCGTCTGCGAGCAGAGTCAGCAACTTCAGCGGGGCTCCGGGCTCGCCAAGCACCTGCTTCAGGTCCATCCCGGCACAAAACGACTTGCCCGCACCGGTCATTACTACCACCCGCGGCCCGCTGGTTCCTTCGCCTAGTTCGCTCAACTCGTGCAGCCGCGCGTGCAGAGCAGCCAGCAAATCCACCGACAGCGCGTTCCGCTGCTCCGAACGATTCAGAGTCAGTGTCGCGATTGCACCATGCACATGCAGTTCAACCAGATTCGACATGCCCACATCCTTCCCGCTCTCGATGCCTTGATGCCTTGCGCCTCGATGCTCTCTTCTCTTTCAAGTCTTCCACAACGCCGCCAATCGTTCCCGTTCTTCGTCGGACCCGACAAGTGCGAGCGATGCATCCAGCCCGCGCCCGGCATCGCCGCCGAACGATCCATCAATCTCACCCATCCACCTCTTCGTCGCCACCATTCCCCAGCGCGGCTTCGCTGCAAGTTGTTCCGCGATCGCCATCGCGCGGTCACGAACCTTTCCCGCATCCTCAATGCACTCATGCGCGAGGCCCATGCGGAACGCATCCCACCCGCTCACAAGCCCAGAATCCAGCATCCGCTCGCGGGTCTTGCCATCGCCGACGCTCTGCCGCAGGAACGGCGCACTCACGGCGGGCGAGATACCCAGCCGCACCACGGGGTATCCAATCTTCGCTTCGTGATGCGTCACCACCAGATCCGCTCCGCCCAGCAGCGCACACCCGCCAGCGATCGCCGCCCCGTGCGCGGCCAGCACCACCGGCACCTCGCAGCGGCGCAGCACCTTGATCACGCCGGACAATCCCGTGAGCAGTCGATCCAGCACATCCGAGTTCTCGCGGCAGAGCGTGAGGTCAAATCCGGCACAAAACGCCGCACCGTTCCCTTCGAGCACCATCGCTCCAATACCCGAATCCGCGGCCAGTTCCCGCACCCCCGCCACTATCCCCGCGATCATCTCCGGCGTCAGCGCGTTCTTCTTCTCCGGACGATCCAGCGTGATCCGCCCCACCGTGCCGCTGTTGCATGCTTTCTTCGAGACTTCAATCAAGCGGCACCTCCCGCGCTCGCGCGGGCGCGGCCGACAATCTCTCTCGCATACTCCGCGGCGGCGTTCAGCTTTTCAAGATTCACGCCCGTTTCAAACCCCGCGGCGTGAACGGTTCGCACGAGCGTTTCGGTGGAGATGTTCCCGGGTGCCCGCGTGCCGGGTGTCGAGGCGTATGGACAACCGCCGAGGCCGGCGACGGAACCATCAAACGATCGAACTCCAAGATCGAGCGCAGCTTTCACGCATTCAGCCGCGTGACCAAAGGTGTCGTGTAAATGCAACGTCAAGCGATCCTGCCGCGACCATCCGAACCCCATAACGCCGAACACAGCTTTGAGCATGGCCCCCACCGTTTCGGGCGTTCCCGCTCCGATCGTGTCGCCCAGGTCGATCTCATCAACGCCCACATCCAGAAGCCTCCGCGCGACGTCAGCAACCGCTTTCGGTGCGATCGGCCCTTCAAACGGGCACGCGATGACGCACGAGATGTACCCGCGCACCAGCAGCTTTGCCCCACCGCCGCCGCCCGTCCGCGCCATCTCAACGATCGGCACAAACCGCTCCAGCGATTCCGCGATCGTTGCGTTGATGTTCTTCTTAGCGAACGACTCGGACGCGGCTGTGAACACCGCAACCTTGTCGAGAGGATTTGGAGTACGCGCGACCTCTTCCGCCGCCAGCATCCCTTTTTCGTTTGGCACCAGCGCAGAAAGCATGCCGTGGTTCTGTCCCGCACTCATCGCACGCAAGCCCTCGAACACCTCTGCCGCATCCCCAAGTTGCGGCACCCACTTGGGCGACACAAAGCTCGTCACCTCCACCTCATCCACGCCCGTCGCGCAGCACAACTCCACCAGCCGGACCTTCTCCGCCGTGGGGATCACGCCCAGCTCGTTCTGCAAGCCGTCGCGGGGGCCGACTTCGGTGATGCGTACGTATTCCGCCATGGTTGGATCATACGACGCCGCACTCGGCGACTGGTGATCTCACTCCCGCGTGTAGACACTGGAAAAGTTCTTTTCTTTCGATTTCGGCTTGAAGACCAGTTCCTGCACGAGCGTGTTTGGGCCATCGGCGCGATACGACATCGTTTCAATACCGCCCGGTTGGTCCACGGCGGGAGCGAACACAACCTTCCCCGCCGTCACTTCCTTGAGTTTGAAGATATCCACATCCTTCCGCCTCTCGTCGATGCCGAGCTTGCGGTGCAGGTGGCGGTGATACAGCACCACCTCATCTTTTTCCACGACGATCGCCGTCAACTCGTAGAGCGTTGGCATCCCGTCCGCACGCATCTGCTGGAACATGCCGAGCATGGTCTGGCCGGAGGGCGACATCCAGTGTTCGCGGTTCACGGATTTGTTGGGGTTCACGCAGACCCACTGCCCCGCCATGAATCCGAGCGGGGCGAGCGTGCTTGCGGGTGCAGGGAGGAGCGTCGGCTTTGGCTCGGCAGATGCAGCAACCGCCACGCGGTTGGATCCCGTCGCCGTCGCGGAAGACTTGCACCCGCTCAAAGCGAAGGCCATTCCAATACACCCGACCACGACACACGCCGCGGACACACCGGATCGAAGCGACATCATGCTGCTCACCCTTGACAAATGAGTTGGAGGCTCAAAAACACACCCGCCAGCGTAGCCGCGTCATCAAATCCTTTTGCCACGACGTTTCACCAACACCACCGGAGGTTTTCAACCGAGGCCCCGGCGCAAGCCCGGGTACAAGGCCCCTGTGTGTCCCGACGCGAATCTGCACGGGCTTGCGCCCGGGCCTCGGTTCCTATGATCGCCTGTGCGTCACCCCCCTACCCACATCTTCGACTTCACCCCCGACACCCTCCGCGCCTGGGCCACCGCCCGCGGCCTGCCCCCTTTCCGCGCGGCCCAGATTCTCGAATGGGTCTATCAGAAGGGCATCGCCGACCCGGCGCTGATGTCCAACCTCTCCAAGCGCGACCGCGAACTCCTCGCGGACCCATCCGACGGCATCACGTTTTTGTCCGGGGAAACGATCTCGCATCAGAAGGCGAGCGATGGGACGCAGAAGCTGCTGGTGCAGTGGGAGGATTTCGGGAGTCGGGAATCGGGAGTCGGGAATCGGGTGGGGGAGATTACCGCCGTCGCTGGATCACTCTCGCATTCCTTGCCCATCCTCCCGAATCCCGATTCCCGAATCCCGATTCCCGTCCTTTCCGACTCCACCCGCCAGACCGAGTGCGTCATGATTCCTGCAGGCGGCGCGAGCGGCACTTCCGCATCTCGCGATGACGCCGACGACGACAACGAGCGCACCGATCCCAACCCCACTCCCACCCGCGAACGTCGCACCGCATGCATCTCCTCGCAGGTCGGCTGCCCCGTCGGTTGCAAGTTCTGCGCCTCCGGCATCGGCGGCCTGGACGGCAACCTCTCCGCTGGCCGCATCGTCGAGCAAGTCTGGCGGCTCCGCTCCGTGCTTCCTCCGAGTTCGGACCCGAACCCCGAGACCCGAACCCCGAAACCCGATCTCCCCCGCATCTCCAACGTCGTCTTCATGGGCATGGGCGAGCCGCTCAGCAACTTCACCGCCGTCACGCACGCGATCCGCACGATCAACGCGCCGTGGGGGATGAATATCGGGGCCCGCCGGATCACCATCTCCACCGTCGGCCTGCCCAAGGCGATCGAGCGGCTCGCGGAGGAGTTTGATATCCCCGTCACCCTCGCGCTCTCGCTGCACGCTCCCAACGACGACATCCGCCGCCAGCTCATTCCGTGGGCGGAGTACACCACCATCCCCGAGCTGCTCGCCGCGTGCCAGAAGTGGTTCGCCAAGACCGGCCGCGAGATCACGCTTGAATACATCCTGCTCGGCGGCGTGAATGATCAGCCCGCGCACGCGCGGCAGCTCGCCGAGGTCGCGCGATCCCTCCGCGCCAACGTCAACCTCATTCGCTACAACGAGGTCAAGGGCATGCCCTTTGAGCGGCCCGATGATGCCGATGTCCTCACCTTCCAGAACGTGCTGCGCGACAAGGGCGTGAACACGCACATCCGCGCCAGCCGCGGCCGCGACATCGCCGCGGCGTGCGGGCAGCTCAGGCATGAGGGGAAGAGGGAGTTGGGAGTGGGGAGTGGGCAGTAGGGACAAAGACAGCCGCTCCGGATGCCTTTCGACCGAACGCGAAGATGCCAAACACAACCGGAGTGAACGCTGTTTGCTCCGGAGGGGCACCCGCGCCTGGCCACGGGTGGACGAGCGCAGCGAGTGGAACTCGTGGGAGGAGGGCATGGTGTCCTCCTCGCTCCGAAGGAGCGCACGCGTGCGACCATTTGGGGCGCGGAGACAAAGGCAAAGAGAACGCGGGCGCGTCGTTTTCCACGGGTTTCACTCGGCCCAGAGCGGCCTCGTTGCACCCGTGGCTAGGCGCGCCAGACCCCGTTGGGGCCGAAGACATCACGATGGATTCATGTTCACAGCAGCCGCCCCGCACTTCGGACACACCGCAACGTTCCGGTTCTCATCTTCGCCCAACGGGCGCACGATCGTTACCGGTCTTGAAGCGAGCGCTTCGCGAGCAAACCACCGGTCGCGCAAGTCCATCCTTTTCTGCTTCTTTGTCTTCCCGCCCAGCGGGCGGACGACCTCGGCGGCTTATTCGCGCACGAGCACAAGCGTCGTTCGCCCTGCCGGGCGAGGAGAAGAAAGAAAAGAGAGAGATTGGGCCCACTCTCCGGTGGCTTGCTCGGCCCAAAGCGGCCTCGCTTCACCACCGGCAACGTTCGTGCGCACTCCGTGCGAAAAACGAAGAACAGTCACGTCGCGCTCGAACTCGCCGCCCCGCACTCCGGACACACCGCCCCCGCCGCGAGGCCGGTCCGGTCGTAGTTGCACTTCGGACAGCGGCCAAATCCATGACGTCGGCTCAATAACAAGTCGAGAACAAGGGATGTGAGGACGCACACGACGCCGACAAGGGCGAACGGCCACAGGGTGACTAATTCCGCCTGAATCAGTACTCGCGAGTATCCAGTTGTGACAGATTGAAGCAACGGTCGCGGAGTCCAATTCAGGGCGAACGGCGTTAGTTTCAGTCGCCATGCTACCGAAGCGGTTGGCAGCGGCGTCGGCGGTATCGTCCGCGGCAGGGTCGTGCCAACCGGCGGCAACGTGTAGGCTCTCTTGATGAGTCCCAGCTCGCCAGCACGCACAAATGCCACAGGAGTCCAGACTTCCCACCACCCACTCCCGATCCACACCACCACCAACAACACCGTCACCACCGCCCCGCCCCACTTGATCGTCTTGCGGATTCTCGGGTGCGGCTTCATGGCAGCATTCTACTCGAACTCGCCTTCCTCCGTGATCCCTCTGTGTCTTCGTGCCTTCGTGGTTCGCCTTCAGGATTTCAACACGAAGGCACGAAGACACGGAGATGGCACGGAGAGAGGAGCGGATGAGCGAGGCAATGGCGTTGTCGTTCGGTGCTCTTCTCATTCCCCCGTCTCCCTTTGCGATCTCCGCACCTCCGCGAGAGACATCTTCCCACCGCTCACCGTGGTCTCAGTGTTTCATTCTCTTGGCGAGGATGCCCACGAACGAGCGGGTGCCGAGTTCTTCCTGTGTGAGACCGGTGGCGGCGGCTTCGGCATCAGTAATGGCGCGGCGGCGGAGGCCCTGGATGAAGAAGGTAATGAGGCCCTGCGCGGTGGCGGCGTCATCAAAGACGCCACCGGCCGCGCCGCCGACGAGCGTGGCCCGCGCGGCCTTGTCCACGAAGTTGCGGAGGCGGTGCGTGGCCTCGGGGAGATATTCAAGGAAGTAGGAATACACGGCGGCGTAGCGCACCGGGAGCTGCGCGGGGTTCAGGTCCCAGCCCTGATACCAGCCGTGCGCGAGAGAGCGGCGGACGTTGTGGAAGTTGAGCTTCCACGCGGCGTGGACGGCGGCGCGGTTTTCGGAGAGTTGTTGGGGAGTGAGACCGGAAGCGGTTGTTACAGTCTGCGTGGCCGGTCCCGAGCGACCGACCACGGCACCCGGGTCTGACCTGTGCAGAGGGGCGGGCATGATGTTGGTCGCGCCGTCGGACAGCATGATGCCCGTTGCGCCGAGGGAGACCTGCATGACGTGGCGTGCGAAGTCGCAGCCGCGATGGTCGATCTTCTGCTCCTGCGCGGTGACGCCGATGCTGGCGGTGTAGTCGTAGACGCCGAGCGCACCGGCAATGCAGCGACCGTTGGCGGCTCGGACGAAGTCGGGGAGCGGGCAGACGCCGCGGGTATCGATGACGGATTGCGTGGTCTCGACCATGAACTCCATCTTGAGGGAGTTCTTGGGGAAGAGCCCCTTGGACTCGAAGGCCTCGAAGAGTTGCACGAGGGCCGTGACCTGCTCGGCCATCACCAGCTTGGGAAGCATGACGACGAAGTTGCCGGGGAGCGTGCCGTGCGTCTTGGCGGCGAGCGTGGTGAGGAAGATGTCCAGCGTGCGCACGCCGCGGGCGACGGTGTCGGGGCCGAAGTTCTTGATGCGGATGCCGATGTACGGCGGGAGGGAGTTCTGCTCCATGCCTGCGGCGACTTCAAGCGCGGCTTGCTCAACGTGGGCATCTTCCTCGCTGTCAGGACGCACGCCGTAGCCGTCCTCAAAGTCGATGCGGAAGTCTTCGACGGGTTCGCGGTGGAGCTTGTCCACGGTGCGGCGGTAGATCTCGGCGGCAAGTGGCTCGGGCCACGTCGCGCCGACTGCTTTGGCGAATGAGGAAGCGTCCGGTGCGTAGTCGCGCAGAGACGCGAGTGCGAGATCACCAAGGCGGCGGGCGGAATCGCGGCGAAAGAGGTGGCCGCCGCCATAGATGGTGTGGACCGGCTGGCGCCCGATCGGCTCGCCCGGATACACGCGGGAATACGCGGAGTTCGAGGCCGCGAGGGTGGCAAGGATCGGCGTGGCGGCGGACGACAGAGTCAAGGCGGGTGATGGAAGCATGTGCCGCATCATACGGAAAGGAATGAGTGACTGCTTGGATATGCGATTCCACAGATGCGAGAGCACGATGCTTCCACACCGCGTCTACGGCTGATCGGCCTCGGGGCCAAACTCTTTTCTGACCTCAAGCCGCAGCCGCTCGATCGCGTCTACCACCTCCTGCTCGGTGCAGAGGGCTCGCGGGCAGACATCGCACCCGAGCGCTTTGCGCACCAGCCAATGCTCTGGAACGACGCAAATCTCAAAGAGCTCTCGCAGATCATGACCCGCGATCGTTCCCATCTCCGGGAGCGGCAGGCCCGTCGGTGCCTCGCACCCGCAACACTCCAGCCCGGTCACGAGCCAGGGCGTTTTATAGTTCGTTGCAAGCCCGGTATCCAGATCGCGTCGAATGGCCGTTCCCCCCCACCACCACCGGCCGTGGACGTGCTCAACGGCCTTGCTCTGGCAGTCGATATCCACCACGCCAAGCTCGGCGAGCTCATCGTTCAGGGCTTTCGTCACGGCAGCGTTCCACGGCATGGACGTATCCCGCAATGCTTTGCCCGCAACGATGGCCGCGACGACGTGAGATGCCGGATCATCCCATGTAAACGCGGATGGCTTTTCAGAGAAGGGTGGAACGATCATCTGCCCGTACCACGTCCCGAGTTCGTGCCAGGAGCCGATGACGATGCAGAGGCGCTGGGACTGACGAATCGCCGCTTCGCGCGAGATGTCCGCGCGATCCGGATCCGAGAGTTGCGCCCACCACTCCGGGAGGCGCACGCGGACGTCGTAGCGGGTATCCGCCCAGTCGATATGAAACTCGCCACCCTTGCCGGTGGCGATGCGCTCTGCGATTCGATCGTGCGCATACTTGACGATGTCCATCGACTCGCGAACGTGCGAGAGATCGAGGAACCCAGCGCGGCGGGTGTACATGATGCCGCGGTTCACTTCGTTCGGGCCGTCGTGCGCGTCGAACCAGCTCTCATAGCGATGGCTGCCAAGCGCGGCAGGGTCTGCGACCGAGTACAGCGTGAAGGGTCCGGGAAAAGGGATGGAACCAAGCCGCATGCGGGGCGTGGAAGGGCCGCTGCCGCAACCGAGAAGCGTGCAGGAGAACCCGATGACAACCGGCCAGAGCAGGCCGCGTACGGCGTTTATTTTGCAAGAAAGCGCTGGCATAGTGGGCTCCACGAGAGTTCTGGCGATGCTGAGAAGACGGGGAGAGTAGAGTCCTAGGAAGTGTCCAGCCGGTGGATTGGGTAGGAACAACCCCTGATTGCGGGATTGTGCTCCGCGGCGGAGTTTGGAATACTGAGAGATCGGAGCTGGTGGCACCCTTTTGGTGCCGTCACAGATGAGTTGAAGGACGTTGATATGAATGTGTTTCAAGCCCTGACCAAGCTCGGTGCGGCGGTCGTGTACGCGTGTGTGTGTGGCACTGTGAGCGCACAGCCAGCCAACGATCTGTGCTCGCAAGCTCAGATCGTCAGCGTGCCCGGACTGGGAGTAGCGGTCACGATCAACGGGAGCACGCTCAACGCTACGTCTGACATATCTCAGACCTGCGGACTGAGCGATAATGTGGATGTGTGGTACTCGTTCACGGCGCCGGCCGCAGGATTGTGGACCTTTGATACGATCAACAGCATTCTCTTCGATACTTCACTCGCGATTTATTCTTCCTGCGGCGGGACACGCCTGGCGTGCAACGATGACATCGACTTCGCCAACAACTACTACTGGTCCGCGATCACGATGACGATGAGTCTGAATCAGACTGTCAAGATCCGAGTCTCGGCGAACAACTCGGACTCTGACATCTTCAAGCTCAACATCGTGGGCGCGGATTCCAACGCGAACAACTTCTGCTCCACCGCTGCGAACCTGACGCTCAATCAGCCCGTGAGCGGAACAACGCTCAACGCCACCACTGACTTTGCGATCGCGTCAAACCTGTGCGGTTCCTTCGTGGGCTCCAGAGGAGGGCGGGATGTGTTCTACGCCTTTACTCCGGCCGTGACCGGTCCCGTGAAGTTCTCGCTGTGCTCCTCTGGCTTTGACACCACCCTCGCCCTGCTCACAAACTGCTCGGGTAGCCCAGCGAGTGTTGTTGCCTGCAACGATGACTCGGCAAGCTGCGGGCCGACGAACAGGTCGGAGTTGCCCGCGGTAGCGCTCACAGCAGGAGTTCGATATTTGATCCGGATTGCCGGCTTTGACTTTGAACCAGCGGACTACGGCACATACACGCTGCTCGCTACGCCACTGAATCTAGGTGTGTGCTGTCGAGGCGCGACATGTTCGTTCATTCCGGTTCAGACGTGCTTACCCGAGCCGGGCTCTCGAGCAGGGCTTGTCTACGGGAGCGCCGCAACGTGCAACGCTGCTGGCATCGCGACCTTTCCGTGCTGCTATGCCGACTACAACAAAGTCAACGGCATCACGATTCAAGACATTTTCGACTTTCTCGCCGACTGGTTTGCCCGAAGCGGCCTGGCAGGGTTCGGGGGTTTGGGAACCAGTCCACCTACCGTGCAGCACATTTTCGATTTCCTCAGTGCGTGGTTCGCGGGGGGATGTTGAATGCGGGTAGAGATTCGTTCGACGATTCCCGACCGTTCAAATGAGAGCTGGGGGTGGGACGACTTGCGGGGGCGGTTTCCGCCACAGGAGCGAATGCCTCCCATCCGCCACCGAGGGCTTTGTATATCGCTACGAGGTTGCTGCTGACGGCGCGGTCGCTGTCGCTGAGCGAGTCTTGACTCACAAAGAGAGCACGCTGGCTGTCCAGAACGCGCTGGAAGTCAGTGATGCCGGAGCGATATTGCTCGCTGGCAAGGTCAAAGGCACGCTGGTTGGATGCGACAGATTCGGCGAGAATGCGCCGTCGCGACTGCTCGCGGGTGTAGCTGGTGATCGCGTTTTCGACATCCTCAAAGCTGATGAGCACGGCTCGCTCATACTCAATGAGTGATTGTTCGGCGCGGGCATCCTGTACTTTGATATTCGCTCGGATGCGGCCCCAGTCCAACACGGGCCATTTGACAGCAGGGCCGAAAGACCAGAAGCGACTGGAAGCGTCGGGCAGCGTCGGTACTTTGTCAGCGGCAAATCCAAACGACCCGGTGAGTGAGAAACGCGGATAGAGATCGGCGGCAGCGACGCCGATGCGAGCAGTGTTGGCGGCCAGATTGCGCTCAGCGCGGCGGATGTCTGGACGGCGGCGGAGAAGCTCCGATGGCAGCCCAATCGGCACCTCGGGTGGAACCGGAGGAATAACCGCTGATTGAGCCATTTCGGCGGCCAGAGTGGTGGGCTGTTGGCCCATCAGTACGCCGAGCCGGTGTACGGCCGCTTGCACAGAGCGATCAAGCGGAGGAACAGTTGAACGGGCTTGGGCGAGCGAGCTTTCCGCCTGGGCGACATCCAGATCATTGGTCAGCCCCGCTTTGAGGCGAGACGCGGCAATGTCCAGAGTGTCCTGTTGAAGTTGTATGTTTCGCCGAGCTATTTCCAGACGCTGCTGCAAGCCGCGGAGTTCCACGTAGTTGCGAGCAACCTCGGATACGAGCGTGACGAGAACGTCCCTGCGATCTTCCTCCGCGGCCTGAATGTCGGCCGACGCGGCCTCGACGCTACGGGAAACGCGCCCGAAGAAATCCAGTTCCCAGTTGGCATCAAACCCAACCTGAAAGAGATTGCGAGCTTCTCCGGGATTGGAACCCGGGAAGTTTTGAAAGCTGTTGGGGCTCTGGCGTGAGCGGTTGGCCTGACCAGTGAGATCGACTTGTGGATACGCATCGGCAGCAATCACGCCGCGCTGGGCCCGCGCTTCACGAAGACGAGCGGACGCAAGCTTGACGTCGAGATTTCCGGCCGCTGCTCGCTGTATCAACGAATCCAGAACGGGATCGCCGAAACTTTTCCACCAGTCTGCATCGACAGAACGGGCGGCATTGAGCGAGCTGGGACCACCAAAGCCCTCATCGCCGGTGTGCATGAATGCGGGCGGAACGGTTGACTGAGGCGGAATAAAGTCTGGGCCAACTTTGCAACCGGCGAGGGAGAGGATCGCAAGCATGGGGAAGATGGCACGTGTAATTGTGGTCATAGGAGTTCAAGAGAGCAGTGGAAAAGCAAGGACAAAGCAAGAGCCACGCGGCTTTAGGGCTTTGAAGTACGGAGATCTTTGGCGGCCTGATCAGGGTCCGCGCCGAAAGTGGCATCGCCCAGCGGCGGGGCCTTCAGAAAAACATCCATCTGCTGGCCGACATACACGGGCGCGGCAAGATCGGCCCGCTTGAACGCACAGATCACTTGCAGTACACGGGTATCTACGCGCTCGCCGCTGGAGCCGGTGAGAGATTTCTTCGGGATGACGTATGGTTCAAACCGTACGAACGTGATCGGAGTAGACAGCTTGCTGTTGCCGCGGATGTAGGCGAAACCTGTCGAACCGGGTGTGACGCGCCACGCATCGTTCTCGTCGATGTCCACGCGAATGTGCAGAACATCCGTGCCCCCGATGATCATCAGCGGCGAGTCGGGCGAGTTGGATGCGCTGGCCCCACCACCTCCACCCTGGGCATATTCGCCCACACGGATGTTGGACTTCAGGACTTCAGCATCAACTGGTGCGCGAACCGTGAGGCGGTCCAGTTCCGTCCTGACGCGAGTGGCATCGGCTTGCGCTGATACGAGATTGGCCCGAGCGATATCGGCATCGGGCTTCCAGGCCCCGGCCTTGAGCAGGTTGAGTTCAGACATCGCTTGGGCCACTCTTGTCTGGGCCGTCTGCACGCTGAAGCGGCGTTTGCTCAACTCTTCCTCACTCACGGCTCGCTTGTCCGCCTTCTCCCACATTGAGAGCTGAGCCGAGAGATCAGAAACCTGACTCTCTGCCTCGCGAAGCTTGGCCTCGGCAGGGGGAAGTTCTTCGGGACGGGGCATGGCCAGAAGCTTGTCGAGAGAGGATTGCGCTGCGAGCACCATCGCTTCGCGAGAAGCAAGCTCGGCACGCAGCGAGCGGTCGTCGATCATGAACAACGGGTCCCCCTGCCGGACTTTGTCACCGGGCTTGACAAAGACCCTTGTCACCACACCGGACACACTGGTGCCGATAGCGATGAACTCCGTGCTGGGTTCGACCAGTCCTGCGCCGGGCACCTGCGATTGGTACGGAGACGCGGCTGGCGAGGCAACCGGGGGCGCGGGCACGAGGGGCTTGTTCTGCGCGAGCACCGTGAACACAACGAATGCCACGCCAGCGATGGCGGCAAGCGGAAGCAAATACTTGATGATCATGGGGGAGACTCCGAACTTGAACGGGCACGGCCCGAGGAATGATTGAGGAAGTCAATGACCTGCTTGCTTGGCGTGGGCGGAGATGTTCTCGCGACCCACAACCGTTTCTACGATCCGGCCGTCATCCATTTTAGAGATGCGATCGGCAAACCCAAAGATGCGAGCGTCGTGCGTTACGATGACGAGCGTGCGCCCCTCGCCCAACGCAACATTTTTGAGCAATCGCATGACAACATGGCCGGTCTCATGGTCCAGCGCGCTGGTTGGCTCGTCGCAAACGATGAGCTTCGGATCGTGCACGAGCGCTCGGGCGATCGCGACCCGCTGCTGCTGACCACCGGAGAGCTGTCGCGGATAGCTACCGGTGCGATCACCCAGACCAACTCGTCCGAGCAGATCGTTGGCTTTCTGGATGGCCGCCGCGTGCGACGACCCATTGATGAGCAGCGGAACCGAGACATTCTGTGCGGCGGTCAGCGCGGGCAGAAGATTGAACTGCTGGAATACAAAGCCGACGGTCTGACCACGAAAGCGGGTCTTCTGTCCCCCGGTCATCTCCGAAAAATCCTGGCCGAATACGGCACACTCGCCCTCGTCGCGATCAAGGATACCTGCGATGACGGAGATGAGTGTCGTCTTTCCGCAACCGGATGGGCCCACGAGCATCATGAGCTCGCCGGTCGCAACGTCTAGATCCACGCCACGGAGAGCGTGCACTTTGGTGTTGCCGGTTGCAAAGGACTTGGTAATGCCACGGCACCGGATAGCGAGCGGCGCGACTACACCCGGTACAGCGGAAGCGGAGATGGGAAGCGTTGCGGTTGACATGGCGGGTGCGATCGAGCAGAGGGGTCAAACGGATTCGTGGAAGTAACGGTTTTCTTGAGCTGGCACGTGCTAGGACTTGAAGACCACTACCGGTTCGAGGCGGAGCACTTTTACGATGCTGGCCAAGCCGGAACAAAGACAGATAAGCACGAGCGCGACGCCACAGATGGCGATGATTTCCCAGGTCATGAGGAAGGCGAGATCGGTAGCGAGAATGGCTTTACCCATGAGCGCCGCGGCCCCCAGGCCGATGCCAAATCCAAGGAGGGCGACGATCAGCACCTGCACCACCATCATACGGACGATGAGCCAGTTGCCCGCGCCCATGGCCTTGAGAGCACCGTATTGCTTGAGATTGTCCAGCGTGAACGCGTAAAGCGTTTGCCCGGCAACCAGAAGGCCGATGAGAACTCCAAGCCCGACTGCAAGCCCGAAGTTGATGAGAATACCTGTCTTGCCGAGGATGTACATCATGGTCGTCCGCTCGAACTCTGGGCCAGTCTGTGTGCGCAGACCTGTCGCGCGCTCAATCGCGTCGGCGACTTGCTTCTTCTCAAACCCTGGCCGTACTTTGACAAGAACGTAGTTCAAGAGACGGCGTTCGGGCGGTGCAAAGGAGAGGGCACGCGAGTAGGTCGTGTACATCACCGGGTCCCAGAAGAATGACTTGCTCAGCTTCATGGTGCCAGCGACACGCAGCTCGTGATCGTTGATGCTGATGCGGTCACCGACTTGCAGGGCACGAGGGTTGGTCTTGAACAGGCCTTTCTCCAGAATAAGTTTCGACGACGCATCGCGGGCTTCGATGAAGATGGCCTTGTCTTGACGGAGATCTTCGAGCTTTCCTTGGATCATCTCAGGTGGTGCCCCAACAAGCGTCGCATCATCGAGACCGACGACTATGACGGTAAACTTGCGACCGTCGGGGAGTTGGGCTTTGAGCCAGTTCTTGTACACGGGCACCGCCCACTCGACGCCCTCTACACCACGTACCCGGTAGATCGCGGTGTCCTGAAGTGGTTTGCCATCCTCACTGAACTCAACTTGTGGATCCATTACCCAGAGGTCCGCCTGGCCGGTGTCTCGAATGAACGCACCAGTCTGGCTGGACATTCCAGCCAGGATAGACGCCTGTTGCGTAATCATGAGCGTGGTGAACGCGAGCCCCGCGACCAGCCCGAGATACTTCAGACGATCGCCGGTGAGCATGAGAATGGCGACAAGGTTCATAGTCCGGCCTCCTGAACACCCGCGGGCGAGAGCAGGCCGCGCATGAGCGCATCTGTCATTGTGCGCGAGCGCCGGGCAAGTGGACGCCAATCAAGCCACGGGTCATGTCTGTGCGTGATCTCAAGGGAGACCACACCGTGGAGCGTGGCCCAGATGATCTGGGTGAGCAGTTGCGCGTCCTTGTACTCGGGGCGGAAGCGGCCGAGATCCATCGCCTCCTGGACCGCGCTGTGCAGGAATGCGTAGCTGTCAAGATCAGGATCGTCCTGAGGGGGGAGGCACTCGGCATCGGGCTCGACACCAATCGGGACAGGAGTCATGAACATCAATCGATAGTGATTGGGATGTTCCATTGCGAACCGGAGATAGGCCTCGCCACCGCGGCGTATGCGGACAATCGGATCGACAACCTTGTTGAGGCGCGCGAAGACGGCCGCAAAGGTGGCGAAATCCTGCTGACAGAGCGCAAGCATGAGTGCGGACTTGTCGGGAAAATGCGTGTATAGCGCGGGCGCGGTATAGCCGATAGAAGCCGCTATTTTTCGCAGAGAGACCGCGTCATAGCCGTGGGCGATGAAGAGCTCGCGTGCTGCGGAGAGAATCCTCTCTCGCACTGCGGCCTGCTCTCGGGATTGACGAAGGGTTGGAGCCATGGGCAAGAAACACTAAACACCGTTTACTTTACACTGTAAGGTTAGCACGCGCAGTTCACTCGTCAAGCGGGGATCCGCATTTATCCCTTGAAGACGATCGCGGGCTCAAGTCGCATGACCTTGACGATGGACAGAAGCGAAGCAATCACGCAGATGACAGTCACTGCAACCCCGGTGACCACGGGAATCTGCCAAATGAGACGGAACGCCAGTTCGGAGCGTCCGCTCAAGAGCCCGAAGAGCGATGCGATGCCAACCCCCAGGCCATATCCGATGAGGCCGACGACAAGTGCCTGTAGAACGATCATGCGCAGGAGACGCCAGTTACTGGTGCCCATGGCCTTGAGCGCGCCGAACTGCTTCAGGTTGTCGAGCGTGAAGTTGTAGAATGTCTGCCCCGCGATCACGGTGCCGACGACGAAGCCGAGTGCGACGGCGATACCGAAGTTGATCGGTATACCGGTGTATTTCATGAAGTACATGTAGGTCAGCGTCGAGAAATCCCAGGAGGAATACGCCGAGAGACCAGTGGCGGTCTTGATTCGGTTGCACAGGTCTGGGAGTTCAACGCCCGGTTTGGCACCAACCAGGACAAACGTCATGAGGCGCCGCTCGCGTGGTGCGAACGTCGTGGCGCGGTTGTACGTGGTGTAGATCACGGGCTGGCTCTGGAACGTGCGAGACACTCGGCAGAGGCCCGCAACGATGGCGCGGTGGTCATTTAACTCTAGAAAATCGCCAACTTTCAGCGGGCTGGGCGGGCCTGTGGGCTTGCCGGTCTTCGGGTCCAGCGGTGCCTGCCGCGCGAGTTTGCCGATGGCCCCGTTTTCATCTACGATCACGCTGTCGGCGCGACGCAGATCGGCGAGTTTGGCATCGCCAACCATTTCGGGTGGACCGCCGATCAGCGTTGCATCATCCAAACCGATGACATTGCACGTTTGGAATGAGCCGTTGTCCAATCGTGCTTTGAGTAAGCCCTTATAGAGAGGGACGGCCCAGTCCACACCCTCTATGCCGCGAACACGATAGAGCATGGTGTCTTGCAGCGGCTTGAGATCATCGATGAACTGCACCTTCGGGTCCATCACCCAGACGGAGGGCTGTCCGGTGTCGGTGACGAAACCAAACGTTCGAGACATCAGCCCTACAAAGATTGCCAGTTGCTGCGTCATCAAAAGCGATGCGAAGGCGATACCGAAGATGATGCCGAGATACTTGGCCTTGTCCCCCATCAGCATGCGGAGTGCGACAAAGTTCATGAGCGGGCTCCACGTTCTGCCGCGGCCGCGTCGGACGCAGCGATCCCGGCGAGGGCGAACTTCGTGATGTGGGCGGCGATGGATGCAAGATTCTCAGGCGAATACCCCAGATGCGGCATGAGCCGGGTGATCATGGGCCGACAATGCCAGTAGAACAGACACTGGCCGACGACACTGGCGGCGCAGCGCTCCACCTGCGTGTCCGTCGCACCGGGCCCGAGCAACTCGCGGACAATCCCCTGAAGAATCAGTGAGCGCGGCTTGATGTTACGATCAATGAGTTCATCAAGCGCAAACGTCGGCTCAACCATTTCTCGAGTCATCAATCGCTGATGCCAGGCGGGGCGATCTGAATCAAACACCTTGTTCATGAAGTGAACAACAAAGAAATCCAAACGCTTGCTGGGCGGCAACTGTGCGGCATCAGGTGTGCTCGCGGGATAACGCTCATGAACGGCATCGTCCACATATCGAAGCACGTCGGAGTAGAGACGTTCCTTGCCCCCAAAGTGATAGTTAATCGCGGCGATATTGGCATCCGCGCGCTTGCAGATCTCTCGGATTGTCGCTTCTCGGAACCCCTTTTCAGCAAATACTTCGCCAGCCGCTTCGAGCAAGCGTTGGCGGGTGGAATCAGTGGCACCAGCAATCGGAACGGGTGATTCAAGCATGTGTTTCAATCGAGTGTATACCCGTCCCTTCCTACGTCAAACAGTTGTTTGAATACTGTACTTGTCAGATGGGATGGCCCGCAGGACCGGGCATTGAGGGCGGCGGAGGAGTTCCGCCGCGAACCAGGGCCCCACGCGTCCATTTGCCAACTCGTTCAGTCGCGCTCTGGATGAGAACGTAGAACAGAGGCACAAAGAAAACTGCGAGAACGGTGGCGGCGATCATGCCCCCCATGATGCCGGTACCAATCGAGTGACGCCCCGCCGCGCCGGCCCCCTTTGCGATAACCAGTGGTAGAACGCCGAGAACAAAGGCAAGGGACGTCATAAGGATGGGACGGAAACGCTGTCGAGCTGCCTCCACCGCCGCTTCAACAATTCCTTTTCCCTGCTCGCGGAGGACGACGCAGAACTCGACGATGAGGATCGCGTTCTTAGCCGCGAGGCCGACGAGCGTGAGCAGGCCGACCTGGAAATAAATGTCACGTGTGATGCCTCGGAGATACACGGCGACGAGCGCGCCAAAGACGCCCAGCGGAACGGCGAGCATGACCGCGATCGGGAGCGTCCACCGCTCATATTGTGCGGCGAGCACGAGGAACACAACGACGAGGCCAAACGCAATAACGAGCGGCGCGGTATTGCCCGCCCGTACCTCTTGGAAAGTTGCCCCGGACCACTCGTAGCCGTAGCCCTCCCTCGCCAGATTGAGTTCCTTGAAGACTTCGCCGACTGCGGAAATGGATTGACCCGTAGAGAGTCCGGGGCCGGGAACACCGGTGATCTGCACTGCGGGATAGCCGTTGTGATGGCTGACGAGGTTGGGGCCAACTCGGAAGTCGGTTTTGACGAGGCCCGAAACGGGGACCATTTCGCCGCCTTTGTTGCGCACGTACATCTTGCTGAGGGCCTCGGGGCTTTCTCGAAACTCGGGCTCTGCCTGAAGCTGAACGCGCCAGACACGCCCGAACTTGTCGAAGTCATTGACATACAGCGCGCCGAGATTCGCTTGGAGCGCATCAAAGACCTGATCGATCGGGACGCCAGCGGTTTTGGCGCGATCGCGATCAAGATCAACATAGAGTTGGGGCTGAGTCACACGGACGGCCAGCTGCATGCCTGTGAGTTCGGCACGCTTGGAACCCGCGGCGACGAAGCGGTTTGCCGCCGCGACCAGGTCGCGAATGTCCTGACCAGACTTCGCCTGAAACTGCATTTCGAAACCGGCACGCTGGCCGAGCCCCTGAATGGAGGGAGGGTTCACGGCGATGACGATGCCGTCGGGGCGGGAACCAAACTTCTTCATGACCCGGCCGATGACATCGCGGGCGTCCATGCCGGGCTTGGTGCGTTCCGCCCAGGGCTTGAGACGGCCGAAGACGATCGCCGCGCTGGTTGAGTTGACGCGACCGGCGAAGAGATCGAGGCCGATGAGCGCGACAGTGTGATCAACGCAGTCTTTTTCGTCGTTGAGCAGGTAGTTTTCGACGTCGTGGACGACGCGATCGGTGCGATCAAGAGATGCGCCGTCGGGGAGGAAGATCGCATTGATGAAGTATCCCTGATCTTCATCAGGTATGAAGCCGCTGGGGATGCGGTTGAAGAGGTGGTACGTGCCTGCGCCGAGGGCGGCGAAGACGAGCATGGCGACAACGGCGAGCTTGATGGTGAGGCGGACACCGGCGGTGTAGCCGTGGGTGATCCAGCCGAAAACGATGTTGAACCACTTGAAAATAACGGCATCGAGGACGCGCTGCACCAGCCCCTTCTTGGCATCGTGCGGTTTGAGCAACAGTCGGCAGAGCGCAGGGCTGAGCGTGAGGGCGACAAAGCCGGAGATAGTGACGGAGACAGCAATGGTGACGGCGAACTGGCGATAGAGCTCGCCAGTCAGGCCACCGAGGAAGGCAACGGGAAGAAAGACGGCACAGAGAACCAGCACGATCGCGATGACCGGGCCAGTAACCTCTTCCATGGCCTTGATCGTGGCTTCGCGAACTGGGAGATGCTCCTCCTGCATGATGCGTTCGACGTTCTCCACCACCACGATGGCATCGTCCACAACGATGCCAATGGCGAGCACGAGTCCAAACAACGTGAGGGTGTTCACGCTGAAACCCAGCAGATACATGCCGCCGAAGGTGCCGATGATGGAGACAGGAACTGCCAGCAGCGGAATGAGCGTGGCTCGCCAGTTCTGAAGGAAGAGGAAAACGACAAGCAGCACAAGTACAACGGCCTCGATCAGTGTCTGGATGACTTCCTCGATCGAGACCTGCACGAAACTGACGGTTTCATATGGGATTTTCCAGCTAACACCAGGCGGCATGGCCTTGGCCATTTCTCCCATGGCGTTTTTGATGTCCTCGTACACCTGGATGGCGTTGCCCCCGGTTTGCAGATTCACGATGATTGGTGCGGCGGGCTGACCATCCATGCGTCCGATGTTGTCGTAGCTTTGCGAACCAAGCTCAACGCGAGCGACATCCTTCAGGCGGAGAATGGTCCCATCGTTGCCGGCACGAAGAATGATGTTCTCGTATTCGGAAGCGTCGGAAAGGCGGCCGCGGGTAAGTACAGGAACGGTGATGTCCACCTCACCGTTGTTGGGGCGTTGGCCAATTCGCCCGGCGGCGAAGATGGCGTTCTGCTCGCGGATGGATGTAGCGACGTCGCTCACAGTCAGGCCGCGCTGGTTGAGACGCTCTGGATTGATCCAGATGCGCATCGCGTAGTCTTTAGCGCCGAACACGGAGACATCGCCGACTCCGGGAATGCGCTTGAGCTGATCGATGACGTTGATGGTCGCATAGTTGGCGAGATAGACGTCGTCGAACTGCCTGCTCGGGCTGGTGATAAAAACGACGCAGACGATGTTGGAGCTGGTCTTGGTGATCGGAAGCCCGGTGCGAACCACGTCCTGCGGCAGCCGCGGCTGCGCGATAGCCATGCGATTCTGCACATCAACAGCTGCAAGGTCTTGATTTGCGCCGATCTCGAAGCTTGCGGTGAGTGTGGTGGAACCATCGTTGGCAGATTGAGACTGGTAGTAGATCAGCCCCTTGGCCCCGGAGAGCTGCTGCTCGATGGGCCCTGCGACGGACTGAGCGACGGTTTCCGCACCGGCACCTTGATAGGTGGCTCGCACCTGAACACTCGGTGGCACGATTTCAGGGAATCTTGCGATCGAGAGCGATCGCATGGCAACGAGTCCGGCCAGGATGATGACGATCGAAAGCACGAAGGCAAAGACGGGTCGATCGATAAAGAACTTGCTGATCATGGGTGGGTGGCCCCCCCACTCTTCGGCGTGGCCAATGGCGGTTCAGCGGGTTTGGGTGCGGAGTGTGTCGCGGTTTCCATCAACGGCGCAGCGCGAACATACTCGGAACTGATCACGACGAGGGTGCCGGGCGGCGCTTTGGAGTAGCCCTCGACAATGACCTTGTCATCCGGCTTGAGTCCCTCCGAAATGAGCCACTCTTCCTTCACCCAAGCGCCAGTTTTCACCGGACGAACCTCGACCTTGTTCTCGGCGTTGACGATCATCACGATCGGGCCGTTTGGAGTCTGAATGACAGCACGCTGCGGCACCACAATCGCGCCCGGACGCTGCCAGCCCAAAATGCGGGCTCGGACAAACTGACCCGGTTTGAGTGCCTCTTCGGAGGTGGTCGCGTCGGGCTTGGGTGGCAGTGTCTTGTTCTCAAAGACGCCTCGTGCAGTAGCGGTGCCCGTCTGCGGGTTGACATTGGCATCGAAGAAATCGATCTTGCCCGGCACCTCGTAGCGGGTGCCATCGAGTAGAACGAGTTCGAGACGAGAACCGGCGGGCTCGGGCAACATGACACGCTTGGCGTCGACATCACTCTTCCACTGCAGCCACTCTCGCTCGGGAATGGAGAAGATCACGTACATCGGGTCCACCTGCACGACGGTGGTCAATAGACTATTGGAACCGTCGTCCACGAGCGCGCCGACTTCCTTCAGCGTTCGGCCAACCTTGCCCTTGAGTGGAGACATGACAGAGGTGTAACTGAGATTCAACTCCGCAATGGCGACGTTGGCCTCGCCGAGTCGCAGATCGGCGCGTGCCTGTAACTGCATGGTCTGCCAGTCGTCAATCTCCTTCTGAGTAGCGGCTTGCTGCTGTGCGAGCGTCTGCAAACGTTCGAGTTGCCGTGTCGCGTTACCGAGCTGAACCTTGGCACGCTCGCGGGTGGCCTTGGCAACCTCCACATCCGCCTCAAACACCCGGGGATCAATCTTGTACAGCACCTGCCCTTCGGAGACGGGTTTGCCTTCCTCAAAGTTGCGTTCCTTGATGAAGCCCTGCACACGGGCACGAACCTCCACCACCTTTGAGGCGGCGGTTTGGCCGACAAACTCATAGACAATCGGGACCACTTCCGGCTTCACTGTTCGCACAACCACCTCGGGGGGCGGCCCGGTTGGCTTGGCCGCCGCGGGCGTCTCTTTGGGCTTGCACCCGGAGAGCGCACTGGAAACTGCGGCGAGCAGGAGAAAAGCGAGTCCGGCGGAGCGCGGCGCGACGATCATGGGCACCTCCAGCGAAAGAGACCGATGCGGAGACGTATAGATGATTGTCGTTATGTCCGGCGAGTCAATGGGGGAGCCCAAATGGACACAACGGGTTATGCGATCACAGTGCCAACAATGAATGCACGCGTGACACGCATTGCTCCAGGAAGCGATCCACGAACCGACAACGACTCGCGGCCACCCATACGAGACACCATGGAATCCATCAGCGTCTTTGATATCTTCAAGATTGGCGTCGGGCCATCCAGTTCACACACCATGGGTCCGTGGCGGGCCGCGCAAGCGTTTGTCAAGATTCTGCGTGATCGCGGCGTTCTCGCGCAGACCCTTCGTGTGGTGACGGACCTCTACGGCTCGCTCGCCAAGACTGGCCGCGGCCACGGCACGGATGTCGCGGTGATGCTCGGGCTGTCTGGCGAAGACCCTGTGACGATTGACCCGGCGACCCTGACGGCCCGCATCGACGCGATGAAAGAAGCAGGACGGATGCGGGTCGGCGGTGAGGGCGGGAAGAGTGTGGAGTTCGACCACGAGCACGACATCGTGTTCCACATGAGCGAGGCGCTCCCATTCCATCCCAACGGCGCGATGTTCACGGCGGTGCTGGCCGATGGCTCTCGCGTGAGTGAAACGTATTACTCCGTCGGCGGCGGGTTCATCGTGCAGGAAGGGGAGACGGCGTCAGGATCGCGGGCGGTAAAGTTGCCACATCCCATCAACAAGGCGGAGGATTTGGCGCGATGGTGCAAAGAGAGAGGCAGTGAGGAGTTGGGAGTTGGCAGTGGGAAGGCGCAGAATGGAACCGCAGCGCACGTCTCGCTCACTATGGCACAGGGGCCGCTGCCGGATGTTCGAACCATCCCACAGGTCGTCATGGCCAATGAACTCGCTTGGCGATCCGAAGCCGATGTGCGATCCGGACTCTTGCACATTTGGCGGACAATGGCCGAGTGCATCTATCGCGGATGCCACACCGAGGGTGTGCTGCCGGGCGGTCTGAACGTGACGAGGCGCGGGGCGACGATGAATCGGAAGCTCATCTACGGCTCCGGATATTCGGGGCGCTGTGAGTATGACGATGTGGACGGCTGGCTCGAGATCGTCCGGCACTCGACCCGCGACTTTCAGCAGATTCTCCGCTGGGTGAGCACCTTCGCGCTCGCGGTGAACGAGGAGAACGCGGCGTTCGGACGTGTGGTAACGGCCCCGACGAACGGTGCCGCAGGCGTTATTCCAGCGGTGCTCATGTACGCGTGGTGCTTCTGCCAGCAATCCTCCGGAAAGGTCGGCGGCATCGGCGAACAAGGCATCATCGACTTCATGCTCACCGCCGGCGAACTCGGCTCACTCTTCAAGAAAGGCGCGACCATCAGTGCCGCCATGGGCGGGTGCCAAGCGGAGATCGGTGTCTCCAGCGCGATGGCGGCGGGCGGGCTCGCGCAAGTGCTGGGCGCGACGCCGGGACAGGCGATGATGGCTGCGGAAATCGCGATGGAGCATCATCTAGGGATGACCTGCGACCCGATCGGCGGGCTGGTGCAGATCCCGTGCATCGAGCGCAACACCATGGGCGCGATCAAGGCCATCACCGCCGCCCACATCGCGCTCGAGAGCGACCCGGCCAAGGCCCGCGTCTCGCTGGATGGCGTCATCAAGACGATGTGGGAGACCGCTCTGGATATGCAGGGGAAGTACAAGGAGACATCCGAGGGCGGGCTTGCGGTGCATATCTCGGTGGGCGTGAGTGAGTGCTGATGTGTTCGCCACGATGCTCGGACGCATTCGAGGATGGCTCACGGGCATCCACCGAACCACGCGCCAAGGAAATCGAAGATATCTTGCACGGTGATGCCATTCACACCGTTAAAGTCGGCAGAAGCGACGCCCGCGAACCACGCGCCCAGGAAGTCGAAGATATCTTGCACGGTCAGGCCGCCGGTCCCATTGAAATCGGCGGGGCAGGGTGCCGGGCGGAGATACACGATGCCCCGCGCGTTCGGGCCGCCCAGCGCGGTGACCGACGCGTCGCTCATCGCCTCATCGGTGAAGAGCATATTGGCCACATAGATGCTCTCGCCCCACCCGTTGATATCGCAGAAGAGCCCCAGCGTGGCGGCGGTCGGCGCGCCCGTGGCCGCGCCGGTGCCGCCGGGTGAGCCGGAGTATGCCCACGGACTTGGGAACTGTCCCCAACCGTTCCAAGTCGCGGCGGGAACTGTGGTCGCATTCGTCGCGGGCGGCGGCGTCATATTGTCGCCCCATCGCGGATCGAGGGACTTGCAGGCGTTGTACACCCAATCCGCGGCGGGAACCGTGGCCGCCAGCGTGCCGTTCACGAAGAAGCGGGTCTGCGAGGTGCCGTAGAGATTGTTCACGATTGCCAGCCGCATCCAAACCCCCGGCTGGATCGCGGCGACGCTCGGCGCGCTCGCGTAGGGCGTGGTGTTGCCGACCTTCGCCGTTCCGGGGGCCGCGCCGGTGACGAGCAGATAGATATCCGCCGAAGAGTTGTTGTTCGCGCTGGTCTCGACGAATGGAATGCACTGATTGTTCGAGGTGGCGTTCGCTCGTGCAGCATCCCAGGATGTCTGCGGAATAAGGACATCGGCGATGATGGTCCACTGGCCGATGCGCTCATCCGGCCAGGTGTCGCGGGTGTTTGGCCAGAGCGCGAGGCCTAGGCCGCGCGATTTGGCGGTATCAGTCGGCGCGCCCGCATTGCGAGGCGCAGAGGTTTTGTACACGGTGTCGACGCTCGCACCGATGCTGGGAATGCCGAAGCTCGTCGTGGTGCCAAATGCGGACTGTGTTTGCGTCACGCCCGTCAGCGTCACCGGACTCGGATAGTTCCCCTCATTGCCAACACCCCCGAGTACCGGCCCGAACGCGGGATCATCGAGGTAGCGAATCTTGCTCGGCCCGGATGTCGCGGCAAGCCCCGACTCCTTCACGCTCTGCAGGTTCCCATCGAAGTGCCACTCGCTCTTCAGCGGCGCGGGAGGTGTGAAGGTATTGACGACGAGCCCGCCAGAGATGACATTCAGCCCCAGCAGAAACTGTGGGCGGATGATGTTGCGGATCGCCGACTGTCCGCGACCATCCGCGAGCAGCTGCTGCTCAAAGGTCAGCGAAATGTTCGAGCCGCTCACCACGGTCGCGACCACCTCGGTGTCCAGCTTGGTCGGCAGGGTGCCTGCCGGATTGCGCATCGCGCCGAAGAGCGTGCGCCCGCCACCGGTGAACAAGCCATTCAGCACGCTGAACAGCGGCTGGTTGGTGCCGACCACCGAGCCGCCGAACAGGCCTGTGCCGGTCACATTGGGATTGAATCCCCATGTGTAGCCCGGCGCGGGCAGAATGGTCGTCGTGCTGGTGCGGACGATATCTGGCACGGTGCTGGCCGTGGATGAGATAGATGCTCCGCTGCAATCCACAGTGATCGTGGAGGACTGCGCGGCAGCATGGCCGCAAATCGCGAGCAGTGCGGCAACGGAAGAGACATAGACGGCAGTACGCATGGACCGCTCCTGTTTCGCGTGTGATCGGGGCATGTGAGTCTACCAGATGTGCGGCCATCGCCCAATGGTTCCTCGCCCGCCCGCGGCCTTGGAGTATGAAGTTCCGGGCAAATCCCTCGGAATCTGGTACCATTGTGGCCATGTCCGCCGTCCGGGTTCCCCAGTCCGGCCCCCCCACTTGCCGCCGCGCGGCTGGGACATCGCGCACCCGCACGGCGCGGCCGGCGCTCGGCTTCACGCTCATCGAGTTGCTGGTGGTCATTGCCATCATCGCCCTCCTAGTGGGCATCCTTCTTCCCGCGCTGGGCAAGGCCCGCGAGGCCTCCAAGCGGGCCAGGTGCCTCTCCAACCTGCGACAACTCTCGTTGGCCGCGAACTCGTATTCCAACGACAACGCCAAGGGCTATTTCGTCCCCGCGTTCTTCGATTGGGAAGACAACATCGGCTGGCTCTTCCCGGAGTACATCGCCGACTACAACGTCGCAATCTGCCCGTCCACGCGGAACAAGATCCGCGCGGATGTGAACCTCTCCGATGACCCCGCGTATGTGGACGCCCAGCCACTGTACGGCCGCGACTTCATCCGCGACACGTTTTTCAGCGCACGCGACAAGGACGACGACTCCGGCGGCCACTCCTACGAGGTCCGCGCCTGGTTCACGGCCGGCAAGTATCTCGACGGCACGCTCCACTACGCGCCGCCCACGCTCAGCGTCGGTGCGCAGCTCGGCTGGTCGGCAAACGACGCCCAGGCCGGCGCTCTCTTCACCCGAAACGTGCTGAAGACCCAGCCGAAGGTGAACTTCCCAGACAAGTGCTACCTCTTCATCGACAACGACAACGACGCCTCCATCATCCCCGGCATCGGTCGCCCCGACGGCATCAACAACTGGCCCGACCCGTGGAACAACCACGGCCGGGAGGGCTACCACATCTCCTACGTGGATGGCCACGCGGGCTTCACCAAGGCCGACGCGACCGGCGCGCTCGTGAAGGTCTACCTCGACAGCTACGACGAGCCGCCCAGTAACTATCAGAACGTCTCGCCGTACCGACAGCGGAGCGTCTCGACGCCGATCGGGGGCCTGCCGGAGTATTACAGGCCGTGAGCGATGGTGTCCGGTGAGAGAACTTTTCCGTGAAGGTGCAAAGGGTTGAACGAAGGGTCCGAAGTAGAGCATTCAGAATTGAATTCCTAAAACTTCTTATTCTCCTTCGTACCCTTCGCTCCTCCCTTCGCCCCTTCGCGGTGAGTGCCTTTGCTACTCCCGCCGTACACTCCCTTCGTGACCAGCACGCAGCCGAAAATCTGGACCACCCGCGCCCTCCTCACGTGGATGGGCGACGCATTCACCAAGAAGGGGTTGGACTCGCCGCGCCTGATGGGCGAGATGCTGATGTCGCACGTGCTCAAATGCGACCGGCTCAAGCTGTACATGGATGCGGACCGCCCCGCGTCGGCGGATGAGCGCGAGACCCTGCGCGTCCTCGTCGGCCGCGCCCTCAAGCACGAGCCGGTGCAGTATCTCGTGGGCGAGGCGTGGTTCTTCGGCCTGCCGCTGCGGGTCACGCCGGATGTGCTCATCCCGCGCCCGTGCACGGAGACGATCATCGAGCAGGTGCTGGGCCACTGCCGCGCCGAGCCGGGGTTCGGGGGTAAGACCGGCGAGGGCGTTCGTTTCGCGGATCTCTGCACCGGCTCGGGCTGCATCGCCATCGCGCTGGCGAAGAACCTCCCGCAGGCGTCGGGCATCGCGACGGACATCTCCGAGGCCGCGCTCGCGGTGGCGAAGGCCAACGCGGAGAAGCACAAAGTCGCGGAGCGACTCGAGTTCGTGCAAGGCGATCTGGTGGCGCCGCTCATCGAGCATCCCTCCGGCGGCGGCCACAACCTGCACTATCTCTGCGCCAATCCGCCGTACATCCCAGACAATGAGTGGAACGACCCCGATGGCGTGGGCCTGAACGTCCGCGACTTCGAGCCAGAAACCGCGCTGCGCGGCGGCGAAGACGGCCTGAAGTTTGTCACCCCGATCATCGCGCACGGCCCGGACCGCCTCCGCCCGCGCGGCGTGCTGCTCATCGAGATCGCCACCGCCACCTGGCGCGCCGCAACGCGGCTTCTCAAGGAGCATCCGCTCATCGACCCGGAGAGCGTGCGGATCGTCAAGGACAACGACGGGCTGGAGCGCGTGGTCGTGGGCGTGCGCCGGCCGGAGTGAGCGGGCCGAACCGTCTTGGAGAAGAGCCGCGGATGAACTCGGATGAACTCGGATCCGAAGAAGAATGGATTTGATCTGGATTCATCTAGAGCGGTTTCTTTGACTTCGTAGCGCGATTTTCCTGGCGCGGGCCGGGATTGTGGGCAGAGTTGTCGGATCAAGAAGGAGATCCGGCATGGAGGCCTATTCGATCGACCTGCG
>JBKJOD010000451.1:0-2570 GCA_046593245.1 Phycisphaerales bacterium | reverse complement strand
ACGCAGGTCGATCGAATAGGCCTCCATGCCGGATCTCCTTCTTGATCCGACAACTCTGCCCACAATCCCGGCCCGCGCCAGGAAAATCGCGCTACGAAGTCAAAGAAACCGCTCTAGTTCGGGCCACTTCGGCCCGAGTGCGTCTGTTGCACATGAGACAAACCGGCGGCTGGCGCCGCTCGGCTCTGATATCTTGTCGGCATGGCAAAAAAAGCACAGCGGAAGGGCAAGCCCAGGCGTGCGAGCACAGCTCCGCTCCCCGATGGGGCGACGCCGGGCGAGATGCACCTCGCATACTTCAATCGCGAGGCCGCGCTCTCGCGGGGCACGCCGGGCGCGGCGGCAATCACATACAGCGGCGGGTATTCCGACGACGCGGACCCGGAAGCATTCGGCGTCGCGGGACGAACGATCATCGCCGAGGGCGATTCGTGGTTTGACTATGAAATGCTCGGGCCGGACCTGATCGACCTGCTTCGTTCGCGTCACAAGTGCATGGTCATCAAGAACTTTGCATACGCCGGTGACACGCTGGAGAACATGGTGTATGGCACCCGGTACACCTCCGGCTTCCAACGACTCCCTTCGCCGCTGGATGCGACCATCGACCTGGTCCGCGAGCAGCAGCCCAAGGCGTTTCTGTTTTCCGGTGGCGGAAACGACATCGCGGGCGCGGAGTTCGCGGCGTTCCTGAACCACCGAGAAGCGTCGGATGTTCCGCTGCGGGCGTGGTACGCGGATCAGGTCTTCAACGTGCAGATGCCCGCGATGTACGAGCGGCTGATCGAGCGCGTGCTGGATGCCTCGCCGCGGACGCACATCTACGCGCATGGATACGGCAACGCGATTCCCTCCGGTGTGCCGGCGCGGTTTGCGCTGTGGACGTTCGGGCCGTGGCTGCGCCCGGGGCTGGTGCAGAAAGGATGGACGGACCTGACGCAGGGGCGAGCGGTCGTGGCGGAACTGATTGATCGCTTCAACGCGATGCTCGCCAAGCTTGCGAGGGCGCACGAGCAGTTCCACCATGTCGACCTGCGCCCGGTGATTGACGATGCTGACTGGGTCAATGAACTGCACCTGAGCGCGGCGGGCTATGTCAAGTGCTCCGCGGCCATGTACGAGGTGATTGAGAGCACGGCGGAGAACTGGCCGCAGTAAAGGAGTTGTCTTTTCGCCGTGCGAGCTCACCCGGATTTGGTATGCTCCGCTCATGGCTTCAAGACGCTGGCTTGACTGGGACATTCTCTGCAAGATGGGCGGCGGGCTCGCGCTCGCCGGGCTCTCCTTCGGCATCCTGTTTCTCGCCCACCGCGTCTGGTTCTGGGGGTGGGTGATGGGCGGAATTCTGTTCTTCTGGGGGCTGTTCTCGATCGGCGATATGAAAAACGAGTGGGAATAGCCCGATCGCTCACGCCACGCATCACGGGCAACCGGCAAACCACGCGCTCAAATAGTCAAAGATGTCTTGCACCTCAAGCGTTCCGGACTCGTTGAAGTCTGCCTTGCAGCGGGTGGTGACGTGGATCGTGACGCTGCCGTTGATCGTGTCTCCATTGGTGCCCAGCGCGGTCAGGCCAATCAGCGGGTACCACTGATTCGCACCGGTGTAGTCGCCCGCGGGCATCGGCGAGCCACCATCGGTGAGGCCGGAGAGCAGACCATCGGTGAACCGGTTGCGCACCGAGGGGTACGCGCCGATCTGGAAGGCGTTGCGATTGTCACCGCTGGCGGCGTAGTCGATGCGGACCGCGGGCGATGTCGCGTTGCCCGGATCGCTGATGACCTGCAACTGGTTGGATGCGCCACGAACGACGGCGGAATCCCCCGAGCCGCTTCCGGCTGCATCGAAGTCGACGTAGTGGTAGATGGCAATGTCCGAAAGAGATGTGGGCAGGAGGTTGGTGAGTTGGAATGAGATCACCAGCAGCGCCTCATCGGATCGACCGGGAGCCGTGGAGAGGTCCGTAAGCGTGTAGGTGAGGCGCACGCGGATGGCATTGGGCGTGACCCCGTTGTTGGCCGCCTCCACGTATTCGAGAAACTGCACATTGCTGGCGGGCTGGACCGCGTTGGTTTGGTTGGAAAGCGCGTACTCGCGGGTATCGGTGTGGCCAGCGGAGATCCAGAACCAGTTCTGGAACATGTGGTTGGTCGCGGGTACGCCCGTGGTGAACGTGCCCTCACCGTTATTGGAGCCCGTGCGCGAGGATTGCAGATTGTTGAGTGTGAACGTCGCGCTGCCGTCGGTGAGCGTGAACGAGCCCACAGCCAGAGCGGGCGCGGCCACCGATAGTGCCGTGGCCCATCCGGCGGCAAGGGCAAAGATCGTGCGTGCGGACGTGCGTGCGGACATGGGTGGCTCCTTCTCAAAAAGCCGGTGCGGGCTGGGCGACGGGCGCGATCGCCGCGCCGGTCCCAGCCATGCGACGGCACAGGCACACGCGGCTACTGGATTCGCGGATTTTTCCGATGCCCCCCGTATCATCTCGGCCCCAAAGGAACTTCCGCCCATGTCTGACGCCGCACACGCACCGAACCCCGCCGCCCCGAGCAAGTCGATGGACGCCATC
>JBKJOD010000359.1:0-10643 GCA_046593245.1 Phycisphaerales bacterium | reverse complement strand
CTCGCTCAACGTGACCACCGGCCCGCTCAAGACCGTGCTCCGTCTCTTTGATTCACTGGGGAACGAGGTCCGCGCCGATCGCCGTCGTGGCGTCACCAGCAACCTCGTGAACTTCGTTGTGTCCAACGCCGGCCTCTACTACATCGGTGTCTCCGGCGGCTCCAGTTCCTCCAATCCTTCCGACTTCGGCAACGATTCCTATCTCGTTACCACCGGGGGCTCAGGAACCCAGACCGATGCAACCGGCGAGTATTCGCTCACCATCTCCGTCGCTGGCGGTGTCTCCGAGGGGCCGCAGGTTCTCTCAGGCAATCGGCTTTCCATCGGCGTCAACTCCAACGGCGCGATCGGCCTTCCCACAGGCACCACCACCCGCGGTTTGGCGCTGGACGGGCTGGACTACTTGCTCTACAACGATCCTGCGGCGGCCAACGCCCCGACCATCTCCTCATACTTCGGCGCGACATTTGATGGATTCGTCGTCCGCAATACGGGCGACCGTTCGCAGACCGATGTGCCGATGGCCATCTCCAACGAGAGCGACTATCTCAATCAGCGTGTTGTCTCCAGCGGCGTGTACCGCGCTCTGGGCGTGCGGCGCACGCTGAGCTTCGGCGTGAACGACAAGTTTGTCGCCATCGACATCGCACTCACCAACCGATCCTCTCTGGTCATCAACAACCTCGCGTGGCTCGAGGGTGTCGGTGCCCGTCAGGGGTACAACCTGCCCGTGATCGATCCGGTCACCCAAGGCCTCACGCTCAACAATGTGAAGAACGGCTCGCAGCGGCTCGCCACATCCAGTTTCACCTCCGGTGGCTCCACCTTCACCATCGGCCTCGGTGCCGCGGCCGGGCCGAACAACGTCGTGACCGGCTTCGCTGGCGCGGGCGTCGCTCGCGATCCGCTCTCACTGCTCACCTCTCCTGTCGATCCCGACCCCTCCGTCGCCGACGCCGGTGCCGCAGGCCAACAGGACATGTCCGTTGGCTTCAACCTCGGCTCCCTCGGCCCGGCGCAAACCATCTCCTTCCGCTATTTCCTGTTCCTGGGCAGCAGCCAGGCCCAGGTCTCAACGCAGTTCAACCAGCTTGACAGCGACACCGGCACCGGCCACCTTGTTCCTGTCGCCACTGCCGGCACCATCGCGCCGACCACGCTGCCCTATGCCATCTACTACCCAGAGGGCTATGCAAACAATCGCGCCAGCACCTTCCTGCCGATCGTGAACGGCGGCGCATCCAACGTTCGCGTCGTCGTCATCGCCCACTACGAGAAGAGCACCACCTACACGCTCCCCGTTTCCGAAGTGCTCTACGACTCGGCGACCGACGAGACCAGCGGCGTCATCGCCCCCGGTTCGCGTGCCGGCATCACGCTCACCACACCGTCGCTGTACTCAAACGGCACCGCGGCGACCGGCTCCTCGCCCGGGCGCGTGCAGTCTCTCATCACCGGCCGCAACGGCGTCTTCAAGAACACCCCGTACGCACTGGAGATTCGCTCCAGCTCTCCCGTGGGCGCGCAGCTCAGCCACTACGACTTCGGAATCACTACGGGCCAATCCGCCATCAGCCAGGAATCCACCACGTGGACCTTCGCCGAAGTGCAGAAGGGCGCGAATCTGAACGACTTCCTGGTTTTCCTGAACCCGGGAGCAGTCACGACCAAGGTCACGCTGACCTTCTACGGAACCAACGGCCAGATCGCGACGACCTTCACGCAGAATGTCGATCCGGGCCGGCGCAGCGGCTGGGCCGTCGCCAACCTCAGCATCCCCAACGGTTCGTATGCAGTCTCCCTTGTTGCGGAGCAGCCGATTGTGGCTGCGCTCACGCACTTCAACTCCAGTGCTTCCAGCGGCTACGGCACGCTGGGCCTCCCCTCCGCGGGTTCGCTACATGGCGGCACGGCCCAGGGTCAAGTCGGCCTGGGTGCCACCAGCGAGTCGCTGCGAGTCCTCAACACCAACACCACGCCCGCGACCGTCACCTTTACCTTCACGTTCGCCAACGCCAGTTCCTACCGGCGCACGCTGATAGTTCCCGCCAAGTCCAACGCGGGCTTCAGCGTCAGCGGGTTGGTCGGCTTCCCCGTCGGCCAGTCCTACGGCGTGATTTACGACTCGACAGTTCCCGTGACTGTCAGCTTGCCCAACATCACCAGTGTCGGCTCCAGCGGCACCACGCTGACTGCAAACGCCAGCACGCAGTGGCTCTTCGGCGACGGCTTCCGTCCCAGTGTCGGCAACGCGGTTCAGGAATATCTCCGCGTCTTCAATCCCTCGCAGAATGATCAGACCGTGGAAATCTCCCTCAACTACAACGACGGCACCAGCGAGGTCTTCCGCCGCACCGTGCTCGCCCGCGCCACCGCTGGCTACGACTTGTACGACTTCATCACAAGCTCGCACCGCAATGCCAACGCCTTCTACGGTGTTCGCGTGGTCGCGGCCGTGCCCATCGTCGCCTTCATCGGCCACTACGACGGCTTCCTCGGCGGCGGCTTCGGCTCCCTCGGCACGCCGCTGGGCACCATCGGCTCGCCCTCCTGATTTCTGGCGCTCGCACCTCTTCAAATCGCAACCCAGGGATTCGATCCCTGGGTTTTTTCTTTTTTGCGTGTGCAAAGTTGGGGCCGATTCGAGCGGAAACGTGCCTGGGTACGCCCTACCCTTGCGCTCGGCACATGGTTTTGCGGGCCAGCCCGCACCATCGCGCCGAGCAGATCCGAGGGCGTAGCTCAGTTGGTAGAGCAGCGGACTTTTAATCCGCTGGTCGTGGGTTCGAGTCCCACCGCCCTCATTGATTGAATGACCACGGGCGGGACGCCCGTGCCACGGATATAGGGGGATCGCCCGCGTGAGTTCAGCAGTCGCTTCGTCAACTTCTCTCTCTCTCCTGGTAGTGCATGCGCACTGGTCCGACGGGGCGTTGCATCTGTGGGCAGAGGGTGATGTCGGAGCTGGTGGCAACGCGGGGAGCGACGCGGCACTTCCTGCGGCTCACCCGCACACGCTCGCTGCCAGCGCGGAGCAGATTCTCGCAGCACTGGCCGGGCCGCTCTCGGGGATCGAAGTCGGCACCGGTTCCCTCAGCATTGCGCTCCCCGCGCGAGGCAACACTCCGCTTCCCAGCCCGCACCTGGCGCACGCGCTCGGCCATGTCGAAGTGGAAGCCGAAACCGAAGCGCCCGAAGCACTCCCGACGCTCGGTCGCTTCCGGGTTCCCACTCTCACGATCAAACCCGGTGATGCCCCTCGCGTGCTGGACGCGATGGAAGACCTCACCTCCACGGAGGTCGAGCGCGGCGTTGCCGGTGGCGAACAACACGTCACCGTTGCCGCCAGCGAATCGCTGCTGTTTCTCGCCGCCGCGTCCCGATTTGTGCGCCACCTGCTCGCACAGCATCGCGTCGTCCCCATGATCCAGCAGGATCAGTCCGGCTCGGTCGCGGGCGTCTGGGCGCCGTGGCTTGGTGATGAGCAGACCGCGGCCCGCGCCGCTCGACTGCTCGCGGCCATGCCCGCCTCCAGCCGCGCCGCAGTAGACTCCTTCGGCCACGATGGCTGGACCATGATCGACGACTTCATCCTCCGCATCGGCGACGCCATCTGCCGGCGCGTCCTCGTGCAGGACACGATGAAGGATGCCATCGAAGGTCGCGACGCCGCGACCGATCTGCACGTCACCTGGCTCACCGGTTTGCTCGATCAGCCCGCTGAGATAGATGTTCGCACCGGGCCTCGCAACGATCTGATCAAGGGTGTTCGTCGCTGGATCGGTGGCTTGGAAGAGCGCGGCAGCGGCGCGGCGTGGCGACTGCTCGTCAAACTCTCAGAGCCGCTGGACCTCAAGGGCGTGGATGATTTCGCCACTCCGGGCGACAAGGTCCGCTGGACGCTCTCGCTGCACTTGCAATCCGTCCCCGAGCCGACGGTCATCGCGGACGCGACGGACATCTGGCTGCTCCCTCCGGGCGCCGCGAGCGTTGAGGGGCAGCGCATCGAGCAGCCGCAGGAGCTCTTGCTCAGCGAGCTCGGACGCGCGGCCCGACTGTACAAGCGCTTGGAAAAAGTCCTCGAAGAGTCCGAGCCGACGGAGCTCGAACTGACGACCACCGACGCGTACAAGTTTCTCCGTGAGATTCGCCCGCTGTTGATCGAGCAGGGCTTCGGCGTTGTCGCGCCCGACTGGTGGGACTCCCCCACTGTTCGCCTCGGCGCACGCATGCTCGTGCAGAGCGACGACATCGATCTCACCAGTATCGGTGCGGGTGACGAGAATGGCGGAATCGGTTCGACCGGCTCCGGAACCCCGCAGCTTGGGCTCGCGTCGCTGGTCAGCTATCGCTGGCAGATCGCCGTCGGTGATACAAATCTCACTCTCGAGCAGTTCGAGAAGCTCGCGGCCCAGCACTCGCCATTGATCCGACTCAACGGTCGCTGGGTGGAAATTCGCCCCGAAGATGTGAAGGCCGCCATCAAGTTCATTCGCGAGAATCCGGGCGGAAAGATGGAGATCGGTCGCGCACTGCGGCTGGCATACGCCAGCGACGTGCGCGACACCGGCGTGCCGATCCTCGGCATGGATGCAACGGGCTGGGTGGCCGCTGTTTTCGGTGATGCCAGCGCCAACACCAAGATGCCGATGATCGAAGCCCCGCACGGGTTCATTGGTACACTCCGCGCCTATCAGCTCAAGGGTCTCTCCTGGCTCGCGTTCCTGGACAAGCTCGGACTGGGCGCGTGCCTCGCGGACGACATGGGCTTGGGCAAGACCATTCAGCTCCTCGCCCTGCTCGCCCACGAACGCAAGTTCATGCGTGGCTCGGGCACACCGCCTGTGTCTCAGGATTCGGCGGTTCCACACATCGGTGGGCGTGTTCCCAGCGAAGACACGAGCGGGACACCCGTGCCACTGAAGCGCATCCCGCCCACACTCCTAATCGTTCCGATGTCAGTGGTCTCCAACTGGGTCCACGAAGCACGACGGTTCACGCCCGATCTCAAGGTGATGATCCACCACGGTCTGGAGCGGAAGTCCGGCGAGTCACTGGTTAACGGTGCTCACGACTCGGACATGGTCATCACCACCTACGCGCTCGCGCATCGAGACCGCGAAGACTTGTCCAAGGTCACATGGGGGCGCATCGTCCTCGACGAAGCGCAGAACATCAAGAACCCGACGGCCAAGCAGACCCGCGCGATTCACGCGATTCCCTCGCCGCGCCGCTTCGCGCTCACCGGCACCCCGCTGGAGAACCGCCTCATCGAGCTCTGGTCCATCATGGACTTCCTGAACCCCGGCTATCTCGGCCCCGCCAGCGAGTTCCGCTCCAAGTTCGCCGTTCCCATCGAGCGCTATCACGACAAGCAACGCGGCAGCCAGCTCCGCGGGCTGGTGCAACCCTTCGTGCTTCGCCGCCTCAAGACCGACCCGACTGTCATCACCGACCTTCCCGAAAAGGTCGAGAGCAAGGAATACTGCTATCTCACGCCCGAGCAGGCGGGGCTGTATCAGACTTGCGTCAGCGACATGCTTGCAGCCGCCGAACGCGCCGAGGGCATCCAGCGCCGCGGCCTGGTGCTCGCGGGACTCATAAAGCTAAAGCAGATCTGCAACCACCCGGCCCACTTCCTCAAAGAGTTCGGGCCGGAGAAGAACGCCGCGAATGCCGCGCCGATTGTGCCGTCGCGCTCCGGCAAGTGCCAGCGGATCAACGAGATGCTCCAGGAAATCGTCGCGGCGGGCGACAAGGCGCTGGTCTTCACCCAGTTCCGCGAGATGGCCCACCTGCTGGCAACCATGCTCCGGCAGACGCTCGATCGAGATGTGTTGCTCCTCCACGGCGGAACCCCCGCCGGGCAGCGCACCCAGATCATCTCCGACTTCCAAGGAGATAAGTCGCACGGCTACAAGCCCACAGCTCGCAGCACGCGGGCCAACGCCGCGCCGGTGCTGATCCTTTCGCTCAAGGCTGGCGGCGTCGGACTCAACCTGACCGCGGCCAACCACGTCTTCCACTTTGACCGCTGGTGGAACCCTGCGGTTGAAAGCCAGGCGACCGACCGCGCGTACCGCATCGGTCAGACGCGCACCGTGCAGGTCCACAAGTTCATCGTCTCCGGAACGCTGGAGGAGCGCATCGACCAGATGATCGAAGAGAAAACCCAACTCGCCGATTCGATCATCGGGCACGGCGAGCAATGGCTCACCGAGCTTTCCACCTCGCAACTCCGCGACCTGCTCACGCTTCGCGCCGACGCCGTCGAGCCCGACGCAGAAGAGTTGGTGCTGCCATGAGCGCGATGCCCCCATCTTCATCACAGCCGCCATCATCAACGCCGCCGCCCTCGCCGCAGCCGCCAAACTTGCGTCCGCCCGGCATGCAATCCATGGGCACGCCGCAACGCCTGCCCGGTGGTTCGGTCGCGCGCTTCGACAAGCGCGTCACGCGTCCCACGCTGCACCCGCGCCGCGTCGTCGGCGGCTATCGCCTGCATAGCCGCCCGCCCGCCGTCATTCCGGGCGAGATCGCCGCTGATCTTGAATCCGGCCAGGCATCGCCCACATCCTGGACGTGGACCTCCGCACGCTGGATGCGCCCGGTCGAGCAACTCGCCCCCGGCGACCAACTCGCCGAAGGACTCGAATACGCCAAGGCCGGTCAGGCCCGTTCTATTGAGATCAAGCCCGGCCTGGTCAGTGGGCGTGTGCAAGGGCGCATGCCGCACGCGTATCGCACCAGCATCCGCATGCCGACCTTCACGCCCGATCAGTGGGAAAAGGTTTCCACCGCGATGTCCGGTCAGGCGAAGTACGCCGCCGCGCTGCTCGCGGGCGAGCTTCCAACCAACATCGAAGACCTCTTCGCTCCCGCCGGACTTGCGCTCTTTCCCACCGGCACCGCGGACCTCTGCGTCTCCTGCGAGTGCGATGTCTTCACCGGCAAGCCCCACGACTACGGCCCCGGCGACCCATCCGCGCCGCCACCAGAACCCAAGCCCAGAGCCACCCGCGCCGGCGGTGGCATGCCCTGGTGCAAACACGTCTGTTGCCTGATGTACCTTGTCGCCGACAAGCTCGGCCCGAATCCGCTCACCATCTTCATGCTCCGCGGCATGCCCGAGCAGGACCTCGTCGAGCGCCTCCGCCAGGCCCGCGTCCTGCAAGGCCTGCAGCGCAGCGGCGCGGGCGCAATCCCGGTGTACACGGCCCACGTCCCCGGCGTTGGCCGCGCCTCGGTGCCGCTGGAAGAAACGCTCGCCAACTTCTGGATGGCCGACGATCCTGATGCGCTCGCCGCACTGGACATGCCCATCTCCCCGCCAGAAGTAAGCCACCCGTTGCTCCGTCGCGTCGGCCCGACGCCATTCACCGGCGCGAAGTTCCCGATCACGGGTCTGTTGGCGACGTGCTATGACGTGATCAGCGAGCATGTCATCCGCGAAGCCGAGAGCAACGCGGATGTGCCTGAACCAACGGAGTCGTCGGACTAACTGGCCGCTCGCTTGATCGCTGAGTTGTGCAACATCCGTTCCCAAGGCAACGGGTCTGCCTTCATGCAATCCAGCAATCGGCACGCGATCAGGGGGGGCGGGCTGCCCTGCTCCCACGACTGAATGGTTTTGACGGACACCCCAACCAAACTGCCAAAGATCGCTTGACTGGCACGCAACTGCTCTCGGAGTTGCCGAACATCCTGAGCGGACCACTGTCGCGGCCGCTCGGGCGCACGAATAGTGCGCACGGTAAACCGATCGGTGAGTTTCTCGCCGCGTTCCAGCGTCTCGCGAAACTCACGCAGGCCACGGATGATCTCCGCGCCAACATCTGTCTCCATCCGCCGCGTCTTGGGCTTTCCGGACTTCTTCATACGAGCGGTTCCTTCCCGCGTCTTCGCTTCAGATAAACGCGAATCATCTCGATTTCCCACTTGACCACTTTCTTTGCCGCCTCCGTGATGGTCGCCAAAGTCTGTTTGTCGTGGGCGAAGAGCAGAGCAACAACGCCGTCGTCTGCAAAGTAGGCGTAATACACCCGCATTCCGCTGCTCTTGCCTCGATTCGATCCACGAGGTGAAAATCGAATCTTCCGCAGGCCTCCCGTTCCGACGATCACCGGAGCGCGGTCGGGTCCGTCGATAATCAATAGTTCCAAATCGCGGAGGTCGTCGTAGTCGAGTCCAAACATTCGCCATGTCTGAGGAAACGCTCCAAACTGGACGAAGAGTGGAAGGTCAGTCGGGCTCATCGTTCGCCACGATAACAGATTACGTACGGGAGAAGTATACCATTTGATGGTATAGAAGCAAGGATTTGCTGTCACCTCTCGATTGATTCGCGCGATTTTCCCTCTACCATCACCTCGTTCTTTCGGAGCCGGTCGCGACGGACGTTCGATCCTCATCGAACCGAGGCGCGGCCATGGGCCTACCCACGTTTCCACCCCTCATTTATGACGGGTAAACGCGGCTACGGCAGGTCCAAGCTCCGGCTTCTGCGTGCACGGACTCCGAGCTCGTGTTTGGTTCGGCCCCCCCGAACCCTCAATCGCAGCAGCACCGTCGCCGCGGCCTCCGACCTGGCATTGTCGCCAGATCCTCGGACCCGCGATTCGTGTGGTCCGTTGGATTCTCCGCTTCGCCTCCGCGCGATTCGGACCTTATGGAGGCCCCGTTTCGAGACCGGCACATCGCACGTCAACAGTCTTCTTTGGGCGATGGTGTAACGGTAGCACAGCAGTTTTTGGTACTGCTTGTCCTGGTTCGAATCCAGGTCGCCCAACTTTCTTTGGGTGGTCCGGCTCTCCCAGCCGGATGCGCAGACCGATGTGCCAAGTCTCGAAACGCTCACACATGAGCGATGCTTCTGCATCCATCCCCTCCTCGTCCGGCTCCGAGAGCCGGACCACCCAAACCCCCAGCGCGATCATTCTCGCCGCGGGTATGGGCAAGCGCATGCGCTCGGACCTGCCCAAGGTGCTCCACCCGGTCGGCAATCCGCCGCGCCCGATGGTCTGCGCCGTGATCGATGCCTGCCGCGCCGCGGGGTGTAAGCGGATCGTGCTGGTCGTCGGCCACCGTCAGGAACTCGTCCGCGAAGCGATCGCGACGGAATACGGCCCGAACCACACCATCGAGTTCGGCATCCAGCCCGAGCAACTCGGCACCGGCCACGCCGTTCGATGCGTTGAGAACTACTTCTTTGATGAGAAGCAGCAACCCGGCCACAACGTCTTCGTGCTCGCCGGCGATGGTCCCCTCATCCGCGCCGCCACGCTCAGCGAGATGCTCGCCCGCCACACGTCCACCGCTGCCGCGGCCACACTCGCCACCAGCGTCATTGACGATCCGACCGGCTATGGCCGAATCGTCCGCGATTCGCGCGGCACCTTCTCCGCAATCGTCGAGCACAAAGAGTGCACGCCCGCCCAGCTCGCCATCCGCGAGGTGAACCCGAGCTACTACTGCTTCGACTGCTTCGAGCTGTTCGAGGCCCTCGCCGTGGTGAAGAAAAACCCGGTGAGCGACGAGTACTACATCACAGATGTTCCCGGCTTGCTGCTCAGCCAGAGCAAGCGCGTCGAGGTCATCGCCTCCGTGCCGCCCGAGGATGTGCTGAGTATCAACACGCCCGAACAACTCGCCGAAGTGGACGCGATCTATATTCGCCGGACCAAGTCCGGTGCGAAGTCTCCGCAACTCGGCACAGGGGTGGGAACATGAGCCGCGAGGACGCAAACCAGCTCAAGATCTTCGCCGGGCGCATGGCCACCACCATCTCCAAGCGCGTGTGCGACCATCTGGACCTCCCACTCGGTGCCGCACGCACCGAGGTCTTCCCCGATGGCGAGATCATCGTCAAGCTCGAAGAAGATGTGCGCGGCCGCGATTGCTACGTCATCCTCTCCACCTGCACGCCCGTCAACGACAACCTGATGGAGCTGCTGATCTTCATCGACTGCCTCAAGCGTGCCAGCGCACGCCGTGTCTCGGTCGTCGTGCCCTACTTCGGCTACGCCCGTCAGGATCGCAAGGATGAAGGTCGCGTGCCGATCACCGCGAAGCTGGTCGCGAATCTCATCACCAAGGCTGGCGCGGACCGCCTGATCTCGCTGGACCTGCACGCCGCACAGATCCAGGGCTTCTTCGATATCCCGGTGGACCATCTCTCCGCCACCCCTGTCTTCTACAACTACTTCATGTCCATCCGCGATGAGCTCGAGAACCTCGTGCTGGTCAGCCCGGATGTCGGCAACGTGAAGGTCTCCGAGTCCTTCGCGAACCTCCTCGGAGGCGAGCTGGCGATCATCCACAAACGCCGCGTCTCCGGCTCCGAGGTCCGCACCGACACGATCATCGGCAACGTCAAGGGCAAAACCGTTCTGATGTACGACGACATGATCACCACTGGCGGCACCATCGTTGAGGCCGCCAAGCTTGTGCTGGAAAAGGGCGCCTCCCGCGTCATCGCCGCCGCGACGCACCCAGTCATGGTCGGCATGGCCATGGAACGGCTCTCCGGCAGCCCGATCACCCGCATCGTCTGCACCAACACCATCCCCGGCGGCGAACGCCTGAGCCCGATCAAGGATCGCTACGTGGAACTCTGCGTCGCGCCGATGCTCGGCGAAGCGATC
>JBKJOD010000194.1:0-4737 GCA_046593245.1 Phycisphaerales bacterium | reverse complement strand
AGGATGTGTTTGTCGCCGATGGCCACCATCGCTACACCACGGCACTCAACTATCTCCGCGAACTGGAAGCGGGCTCGACGCTCCGACCGGATCATCCCACACGGCGAACCATGTTCGTACTTGTTGGCATGTCCGATCCGGGGCTGACGATCTGGCCGACGCACCGCGTGCTCGGCGGGATGAAGGACTACTCGATCGATGCCCTGCTCGCCGCAGCGGCGGATTCGCTCACAATCACGGAGGTCGCGCGCGATTCTCACCTGCTTGCCGGATCTATGGAGCAGGCCGCGGATTTTTCGGGTGAATCGAACATCTTTGGCCTGCTCGACTTTGCCACCGGCCGCTGCTTTGTGGCGCTCGCGAAACGGCTGGACCCGCTTGCAGCTCGCTTCCCCAAGAAACCGCTCGCGTGGCGCACGCTCGATGTCGCGCTCGTGCAACACCTGATCGTCGAAGAAATCTGTCAACCCAAGCTCAACGAGTCACAGCCCGTCAAGTGGGCCTTCCCGCACACCATCGAGGAAGTGCAGCAGATCGGGCGCGGAGAGGAAACCGGCGCGGGCGGTGGCTCCCACTTCGCCCAGTTCGCCGTCATCCTCCGCCCCACACCACTGAGCGCGGTGCGGGACATCAGCCGCGCGAATGTGCTCATGCCGCAGAAGAGCACATTTTTTTATCCCAAGGTCGCGACGGGGCTGTTCATGCACACGCTCTCATAGTGGCATGGGCTTACAGCCCATGGTCTTGGGTGGTCCGGCTCTCCGAGCCGTTTTCGGGCCGCCGAGGCCCGAAAGTTTGGAAAAGCCAACACACTTGCAGCACCGACAGTTACTTCGGGCGAAGCGCCCGAAACATGGGCTCGTAAGCCCCGGCCACCTTCACAGTTGCTCGATCAGTCGCTCCACATACCGCCATCCGTTCAGTTCCATCTTGATCTGCTTCAGCGTTGCCGCGTTGGCAGATGAGCCAGCCGCCAGCTTTGCAAAAGACTCCCCCACGCTCATCTGATACTCGCCGCGCCGCGCCGACGCCCATCGCTCCCACTTTTCTGCGGCCGCTCTGTCCCCCGCCGCTTGCTCAATCTCCTCTCGCACTTCCATCATTTGCATCAAAAATCCTGGCGGCATGTCTTTGCTCTCAACACCCCCCCACAACTTCCAGAGCACGACGGCTCGCTGCTCCGGATCGCCAAGCACCTGGCGCGCATGGTTCAACTCGGCAATGCGCTCATCTTCCTCACCGCCCATGTCGGCTATTGCGTGCTGCGCCAGCATGTCCGGATGCAGCGCGGCGGATCGCTCCAAATACGCTCGGTCCACTGCTGCGGCGTCCAGATCGAACCGTCGCTCCAGCCCCAGCACTGCAAACGGGTCAAACGATTCCATTCTCAATAATAGAACTTGGATCGTTTAAGCCGCGTCCGTTTGACCCACGGCCCCGGGCTCCTCACAATCAACCTGTCGCATCGCCCATCCCGCCGCGACGCAGGAGGCCCCCGTGCCCAAGCACATCGGCATCGCCGCCGTCAGTCCGGAAGGTTCCGCCCTCTGCTACAGAGACATCTTTCGCTACGCCTGTAAACGCCTGGGCGAGCGCGGCCACCCCCTCGTTACGCTCCACAATCTTCCCTTCGATAAGTACATCACCGCTGTCTATCGCGACGACTGGCAGGCGATTGGCAATTTGCTCGCTGATTCGGCCAAGGTGCTCGCCGCAGCGGGGGCTGAGTTTGTCATCGTCCCGGACAACCTGATGCAGCACGGCGTGCCACTCGCGGAGTCCGATTCGCCTATTCCGTGGTTGACTATGACCGAACTCGTCACCGAGGCCGTCGTTGCGGATGGCCGCAAGAAGGTCGGCGTACTCGGCACCAAGATGGTCATGTTTGGATCGACATACCAGGCCCACCTTGGGCTAAAGGGCGTCCGCTGCGCCGTTCCGGATGAGGCGGAGGCAGACATCGTCGACACCATCATCTTTAAGGAACTGGTCGTCGGAAGGGTGCGGGCGGAATCCACGAGTCGGTTGCTGTCGGTTATTCAGCATCTCAAAGAGAAGGGCTGCGAGGGTGTCATCCTGGCCAGCACCGAGGTGCCGCTGGCCATTTCGCAGGAGAACTGCCCGCTTCCCGTCTATGACTCAACCCAACTATTGGCCGAAGGGGCGTTGCGGGTAGCGATCGGGGAACGCCCTGTTCGGATGGCAGCAAGTTGAAGGAAGGGCCACAAGCGGCCAATCCACCAACCAGCCACCAAATTCTGGGTAACTTTTTTCCTTCCAGCAACTTGTTCAAATGGTTGCTATTCTGACCATTCGTTCCCCCAACAGACCCAAAGTCTGGCAAACTGGGGGCGCGGCAACCGACTGCCCCACGCGAGCGAATCGCACCCTACTCCGGAAACATGTAAACTGGGTGTGGACAGTCAGTTGGGCCGAACCGCGGCACGAGCCGCGGGCAGATGCAGGGACAGGGGTGCGTCGCAGATCGGATCGTTCCGGACGATCCACACTCGGCGCGGCCATTACATCGCATTGCACACCCACCTCGGTTGGGGTTTGCGGAGCCCGAGATGCTTGATATGAATTTTCGCCGTCAGAATCGCAGCACCACCCTCGCCGCGCGCGCTCATCCTGCCGCCGCACTTGCCCGAGCCGCGGGTCGCGCTCGAAATGCGAGCGCGGAGTTTTCGCTCGAGCCGATTGAGCCGCGCGTCATGCTCGCGGGCGATCACCCGAGTTTGCCCGCGCCGTGGACTGCCAACCCTCCGGCGGACACCGTCACGCTGGATACCGCGAGCGCGGCGACCACCATCGCCCGCGGGCGAGGATCGCTCGCGGGAGTCATCACAAGCGGTGATCCGGGCGATCTCTTCAAGTTCGTTTTGACGGGCACCGCGGGGCGCACCAAAGACTTCGTTTCCATCCTGGCGGATACAACCTCTGTCACCGCGAACAACGGATTGAATGGAACGCCGAACAATGGCTTCTTCCTGGACACCTTCGTCGAGGTCTACGACTCCAACGGCAATCTCATTCAGACCGGCTCGGACAACGGCAGCGGCTTGGGCCTCTCCGGCGTCATCACACTTGGCGTGACGCCCGTCGGCAGCCCCGCGCTCCCGGCCTTGCAGCGTGCCCCCGATGGTTGGGCTGGCTTTGAGGGCACCGTCGGCGCAACCTACTACATCCGCGTCAAGGCGGACCCGAACGTGGTCACGGGTCGCGACAGCGTGGGCCGGTATTCGCTCCGCATCGACGCGGCGACTATCGCCCAGGCCGTGAATACCGATCCGGATGTGGTGATCGCTGGTGCAACGGTTCCGAACATCGACTTCGGCCGCGCCTTCGCCGAGGACACGCTCACAGGATTGCAGGACGACATCATCTATCGCGTGAGCACGCCGGACGATGCCCGCTTCAACGGGCTGGCCACCTTCCAGGCCGTCTCCGACGACAACACGCAGCTCAATCCGCACATCGACATTTACTCATCGGGCAACACCTCTGGCGTGGTGCAGCGGCTCGCCACCGACACCGACGCCGGCCGGCAGACGGACTCCTATACCACTTACTTCGCCGCACGAGCCACGACCTATTACATCCGTGTGCGCGCGGACGATCTGGTCGCGAATCCCGCACGCCAGCCCGCCGGCAAATATCAGATGGTCAGCCGCTTCGCGGCCAACAACATCGCGATTGATCCGGAGGTCCGCCTGGGCCAAACCGGGCGCGTCATCACGGCGCACGACGATCCGGCCGCACCGTGGACGAATGTTCCGCTGCGCACCTCGTCCACCAACATGAATCCTCGCCTCGGCACGGACTCGCAGCTCTTCAAGTTCACGGCTCAGGGCACCGGGCTCGGTATTGTCAGCGTGGTGTCGCAGCGGGCGGTGCGCGGCTTAACCGTCGTCGCCCCACTTCCGCAACCTGCGATCCGCTTGTATGACGAGACCGGCACCTCGCTGGACTTCAACAAGGGCAACGGTTTCGCGCAGCTGCTCTTCTCCGTCATCGGCAACCACACCTATTACCTGGTGATCGAGGGCTTCGACAACGCTGCGGATGGCGCGTTCCAGATCTTTGTCGAAGCGCACCACACCAACGATCAGAGCCAGGGCATCGACGACCATATCGATACTCCCGGCAGTGGATCCGTGCTGGACTGGCAGCTGGCAACTCCGCTTCGCTTCGGCGACCCCGCCCAGCCGCTGGGCAACGACGGCAACCCCATCCGTGACCGCACCTGGCAGCAGTCGGCCGTTGGGCGCGGGCGCATCCAAGGCACCGGCGATATCGATCTCTTCCAGTTCACCGCGCCTGTCAATCAGCTCTCTACCTATGGCGGAGACGACGGCAACCAGACTGTTCCCCTGTACGTGGGCGGCAACTTCGCCCAAGCGGGATTCGACCCGCGCACCGGTGCTCCATATGACAGCAACAACGTCGGCATCTTCGATGGCGGCTCCTGGTTCGGCGCGGGCAGGGCCACCGAGGCACTTGGCGCTATCAACGGCCCGATCTTCGCGATGGCGGTCTGGGATGTGCGCGGCGGAAACGCCGCCAACAGCCCCGTGCTTGCAGTCGGCGGCAGCTTCACTTCCGTGAACGGCATCGCCGCGGGCAACATTGCCTTCCGCGTGTTCAACGCGAACATAGGCGCATATGTCTGGAGTCTGAATCCCCTCAACACCACCTCGGCCAATCCCATCACAGTCAACGGTACGGTCTTTGCGC
>JBKJOD010000074.1:0-5822 GCA_046593245.1 Phycisphaerales bacterium | reverse complement strand
GGCGGATCCGTGGGGATCCTGCCCGTCAGGCGGCCGGCGTTGATCTCATCTGGGTGAATAGCGCTCATGCTCGTTTACGCTCCAAGGACGGCCAAGCTGAGCTTGTAGCCGGAATCGGTGATGGTCTTGGCCGGATCGAACTGGTTTCCAAACGCGTGCTTGCCATGCTCCGCCCCGCCTTCGGGTTGGCCGTGCTCTTGGTGCTCGCCCTCGCTGTGGCCGCCATGACCACCATGGTGGAAGGGGTTGTCCATGCGACTCTTACGCTCCGCGTCCACCAGCGCGAGATTCGGGTTGCGAATCCCCGCCATGTGCATCGTGCGCGGCCGCGCGTTGAGATAGCCCAGCAGCATGTACGAACGGGCGTTCTCACGCATGTTGTACACGCGGCTGCCGGTGCGCGTTGTGCCGCCGGCTTCGGGGTACTTCGTCTTCGTGTCCGAGATATCACCAAATGAGATCGCGTCCGAGGGGCACGCCTGCTGGCAGGCCACCTGGAAGAACCCGTCGGGAATCTGCCCGCCGTCGCCGCCGGGACCCTTGGGCAGGTTCTTGAGTTTGATCTCGATGCGTGCCTCGTTGATGCGCTGCATGCAGTAGTTGCATTTTTCCATCACGCCGCGCGAGCGGATCGTGACGTTGGGATTCATGCCCAGCTTGGTGATCTCATCCAGCCGCTCACGCAGACGCGGCGGAATCAGGTTCACGTTCTTCGGGTTCGCGCCCACTGCGGACATCGCTTCCTTGCCGATGTAGTCACCGTTGACCTTCTTCACACCATAATCAAAGAAGTTGAAGCGCCGGACCTTGTATGGGCAGTTGTTGGCGCAATACCGGGTGCCGATGCACCGGTTGTACACCATGTAGTTGATGCCCTCGGGGCCGTGCACCGTCGCGTTCACCGGGCAGACCGTTTCGCACGGGGCGTTCTCGCAGTGCACGCACGCCACCGGCTGGAAGGAGACCGTCGAGGCATTGATCCCGGTCTCGCTGGTGCCCGCGAAGTAGCGATCCACACGGATCCAGTGCATCTCGCGGCCCTTGTTCACCTCGATCTTGCCGACGACCGGAATGTTGTTCTCCGCCTGGCACGCGATGGTGCAGGCCGAGCATCCGGTGCAGGAACCCAGATCGATTGTCATGCCCCACTGCGGGCGGCTCGCAAAGTCCACCTCGCGGGGCTTGCCGCTGGCGTCTTTGTTGTCGCTGGCCTGATAGGAAGAACTGCCGTGTTCAACCTGTGTGCCCTGAGTAGTCTTCTCGAACTTGCTGCCGCGCTGCGGATTCACATACGCGTTGATGTTCGCGGGTGTGTGCGAGAGCTCGCCCAGGCGTTCCGCAAACGCCAGATCGCGGGCGTTGCCGTACGAGTCCTGATTCTTGTCGCGTGCATCGCCGAACTTCTGCCACGTCGGCAGGTCCACTTCGCGGACGATCGAGCGACCCTCCATCGAGCCGTGATGCTGCGTGGTAACAATCTGATACTCGCGCTCGCCGCTGGTTGCCTTGGAGACCTTCGCACCCGAGGCCATGCGGCGCGAGCCGCCGGCGACGCCACTGATCGGATACACGTTGTGTCCCGTCTCCTCGCCGACGCGACCGACCTTCGTGCGACCGTAGCCAAATCGCAGCACAACCGTGTTGTCCGGCATTCCGGGGATCGTCCACGCCGCGGCACGAATCGTCTGACCGCCGACGGCGACCTCGATCACCTTCGAGTACCGCTTCTTGTCGGTCTCAACATCCTGCTCCAGCCCGAACTTCTTCGCCGTGGTCTCGGAGACCAGCGCGACGTTGTCCCAGACCACCTTGGTGATCGGGTCTGGCAGCTCGTTCAGCCAAGCGTTGTTTGCGTAGCGCCCGTCGCCAATGGTGCCCATCGCGAAGACCACGTCAAACGCATCCTCGGTCACGCGGGCGGGTTTCCACGCACCAAGAGCCGCGGCGATATCCGCGTTCTTGATCGTCGGTGCCGCGCCCTTGTCGGCCACGCCGAACACGCCGTCGTTCAGGCCGCGCCGCCAAGACTTCTCCATCGTCGCGCCGCCGAAGCCGGGGCGCGCGTTCCAGGTGGCCCGCACGATCTCGTACCCGTCCGCCTTGTCCAGGTCATCTCCGCAGAGCAGCGCGAGCACTTCCAGTTCGCTCTTGCCCGCGTACAACGGCGCGATCATCGGCTGCACGGGCGAGTACACGCCCTCGATCGACTCCAGATCGCCCCAGCTCTCCAGCGCGTGCGCCATCGGCAGGTGCCAGGTGCTCTGCTCGATCGTCTCATCATGATCCGCGGAGAGCGTGATCCGATTCGCGGCCTTCGTCATCGCCTCGGCAAACTTCAGATCACCCGGCGCATCGTACGCGGGATTCACACCCAGGCAGACCAGCGTTGAGATTGTTCCGCCGTTCAAGCCATCAACAACCTTCTTCAACCCCGCAACGCCGGAGGATGCTTCATCCTCACCCATCGCGCGATAGTGGACCGTTGAGCCAACCGCACCGAGCGCGGCGTTCATCGCGTGGCACAACGCGTGCACCGCCGCGGGCTGCGTCGGACCTGCGAGCACAACAACCTTGCCCGAGCGCCCCTCGGCCGTCAGATCCTTCGCAAGCTCCTCAACAAACTTCGTCACGCTCGCATCGCTCACCGACGCCGCCATCTGGCCCGCGATGCTTTCCGATGCGGACTTGACGCTTCCGCCGACGCCCAGCTTCGCGGCCAGTGCCGCGGCCACCGTGGCGATTGCGCTCGGCGCGGCTGCGATGCGGTGGTCCGCCTTGGCGCCCGTCACTGTGAGCGAAGACTCCACCATGTACAGACGGTTCATCCCGTCCTTGGTCGTCAGCGGCGAACGCTTGGTGGCGAACCCGCGTGCGTTGCGGAGCATCGCCGCGTCGTCGCCGAGGAAATCGCGATCGAAGGAAACAACCACATCCGCCTTGTCCAGATGCAGCACCTCGCGCATCGGCGAGCCGAACGCGAGCTTTGATCCGGCAACGGCATCGTCGCACTGGGTCGGGTCGTACGCGACCCATGTCGCCTTCGGGTACTGCTCCATCACACGCCGCTTCATCGCATCGCGCGAGGGGGAACGCTTCTTGTCAACGATGAATGCGACCCCGCCGCTCTTCATCGCCGCGCCGTTCTGCTTCAGCCACGCGGCAAAGTCCGCCCAGGAACGCGGCTTTTCATTCTCTTCCTTTGAGAGGCCCGTGAACCGCGGATCCTTCATGCGATCCGGGTCATACAGAGCGAGCATGCTCGCCTGCGCCGTCGCGCTGGACTTGCCGTTGTTGCCGATGTGCAGCGGGTTGCCCTCAATCTTCGTGGGCCGCCCCTCGTGGCACTCAACCAGCAGGCCCTCAACCGCGCCACCGGGCAGCGCCATGCTGGTCGCAAAGTACACGCTCTTGCCGGGAACAACATCCTCGGGCACGGCGCGGGAGTACGGATAAATCTTGTGGTCAGGACGACGGCAGCCGGGAAGCGTGGCCGCGCCCGCGAGCGCGACCGATGCGCCCATCAGCTTCAGGAAGGTGCGACGTGATCCTTCCAACAGGCGCGAGGCATCCGTCGGGAGTTCCTTCTCCAGCCAATCGCGAAACTCCGGCGTGTCCGCGGCATCGTCCAGCCCGCGCCAGTACTTGCGCCCGTCCACGCCGATCTGGTCATTGGTCACGGAGCGCGGCTTCTTGACCGGCTTCTCCCCAACCGTCGAATGGCATTGATCCAAGCTCATCGCGTGTCCTGTCCTTTGTTCCGACTCGTTGCTCGATGCCGTCGCCTGTTGCCTCTTGCCATGATGCCTTCTGCTCTTCCGCACGCGCTCAGTAGTGGCATGCGCCGCAGTTCTGCGGCAGGAGATGCAGACTCTTCTTTTCGAGTTCTTTCAGCTGCGCAACTCCGCCATCGGTTTTCGCGCGAAGCGGATCGCCGTCGGCGGTCGCTGGGCCGTTTTTGTTTCCTTCGAGCTGCTCGCGCACCCACGCCAGGTCCGTCACCTTCTCGCGGGGCACCAGATACGGCACGGGATTGGCGTGGCACTCAAGGCACCAGCTCATGCTCAAGGGCTGCACCTGATGCACGACCGGCATCTCATGGATCGCGCCGTGGCAGGAATAGCAGCTCACGCCCGCGTTCACGTGCGCGTGGTGCGGGAAGTTGCGGACATAGTCCGGCAGCTTGTGGATGCGCCGCCACGGAACGGACTCGCCGCCCTCGACGATCGCTTTGCCATCTTTCTTGTACTTCGCTTCCCGATTGTCGGCTTCCTCGAAGTTTCCGGCCTTCTTCATGGCCGCGATCTCGTCGAAGCGCACGCCCGCCTCCCACGCATCACGCAGGAACTGCACCCGCGCCACCTTGGCGTACTGCAAGTCGTTCACATGTCCCTCGGCGTGGCAACCGACGCATGTGCTGACGGTCGGAATGTTCGCCTCTGGTGATTTCTCGACATTGCTGTGGCAGTAGCGGCAGTCCATGCCGAGCTTGCCGGCGTGGATCTGGTGGCTGAAACCCGGGTATGTCTGCCCCGCGATTTCGGGCGCTTTCTGCGATTCCTTTGCGACTTGCAGGATCCGCACCTGCGCATGCTCGCTCAGGTACGGCTGCGCGGGCATATATCCCTCGCGCCAGAACTTGGGCGTTGCGTAGTACCACATCGCGCCGACCACGAGCACAAGGGTGCTGATCGCACCTCCCAAGAGCATCGTCGGCAGTTGATTCGTCCACTTCGGGAAGATGGCTGACACGCTGTTCATCCTCATACTGCAGGCCAGAGCACCGGACCTCGAATCACCAAACCTCTATCCACCGAACCTCGCATTTCAGCCCGCCATGGGCTTTCATGCGTGTGGCAAGATAACGAAACCTGAATCCCCATGTCGGACACCACATTCCACTCAGGGGAAAATATTTGCGGTCTCACCGCAATCGTCCGGTGGGTATACCTATCCTGTCAAGTCCGGAACCCTTCCGAACACCAAATGAGACTCAGTCTCACTTGGAACTCATCTCCCGCTCGGTTACGGTAGTATCCGAATGAACACCGAACTATCTCATCTTCGCGGCTCCACGTTCGGCCCCATCCTCGTCGGGGGGTTCGCCGGCACTGTGTGCATGGCCACCGCGTGGTTCTTCACGCACCTGCCCTGGCTGGGGCTGGAAGAGCAGGTCGCCGTGCCGCTGATTCTGGCGTTTTGGTTCCTTGCACTCGCGGCGTTCGCATCGCGGGTGCGCCGCGCGAAGTCGATCATCGTCGGGCTGGGGTCTGGTGCGGTTTCCGGTATCGCTGGACTGGTGTTTTTCGGCTCGCGGCTGGGCAAAGTCGCCACGGTGCAGGGCGCTGCCCCGGAACTTGTTCCCAATGCCATTCTTTTGGTCGCGGGATTCATGGGGCTCAGCGTTGCGCTCGGGCTGGTTGCTGGGCTGGTTGGTCGCGTCGTCGCGCGCGATACCACGCAGGACCAACCCGCGTCGCATTGGCTCGGACGCTTTGCGATCGTCGCCGCGATCGCTATCGCGCCGCTCATCTTTATCGGCGGCCTCGTCACCAGCACGAACTCAGGCATGTCTGTGCCTGACTGGCCTCGCACCTACGGCGCGAACATGTTCTTGTATCCACTCGCCGGGCACGTGGGCGTTGTGGACAGCAAGCCATATCCGGAGGTGTATGTCGAGCACGCACACCGGCTTTTTGGGGCGTTTCTGGGCCTCTCGGTGTTTGTGCTGCTCACATTCACGATGGTGGTTGAGCGCCGCGCCTGGGCGAAGTGGATGGCACTCGCCGCGTTCGGCGCGGTCTGTGTGCAGGGTGTGCTTGGCG
>JBKJOD010000401.1:0-3395 GCA_046593245.1 Phycisphaerales bacterium | reverse complement strand
CGGGAGTGGGCGTTCAATACCTTGCAGGCACCCGCGCTGAACTATTTGCAGGGGGAGAGTGTGCCGCAGGGGCAGGGTGCGCCGGCGACGGGTGGGGATGTGAACGCCTCCGGAACTACGGATGGGATGGGCAACTGAGTGCGGGCGGGGTGTGCGATGACGGAGGTATGAGAAGGGAAGGGCGGTGGGGGTGATCGTGCGGATGGGTTGCAACAGGACCGGTCGTGCCCAGAGCGGCAAGACCGGGGCACGGTTGTGACTGTTCAGGGATTGGGCTTGGACCATGCCACGGTGATGACGCGCAGGCCGACGAGGATGAGGGCGACGGCGAGGCCGCGCATGATCCAGGTGGGGGGCGTGCGCTTGGCGAGCCGCGCGCCGATCTGAGCGCCGATGACGGCGCCGAGTGCGAGGGCGGCGGTGCGGCGGAAACCGTGGGTGTATTCGCCGCCGGTGAGATGCGCGATGGTGCCGGCGAGCGATGTGCCCGCGAGAACGAAGTGCGATGTGGCGGCGGCGATGTGGACGGGGAACTTGAGCAGGTAGACCATCGCGGGAACGTGGATGATCCCGCCGCCGATGCCCAGCAGACTGGAGATGATGCCGACGAAGAAGCTGATGGCGGCGCCGAACCCGCGGCGGTTCGGGGGCGCGGTGGGAGAGTTGTGATCAGAAGTGGAACTGTGCGGGCGGATGGTGCCGAAGGCGAGGATCGCCAGCGCGATGAGAATGAGCGTGATGCCGAGAATGATGTCGAAGGTGGCGCGGGGGATGTGGGAGGTGATGAGCGCGCCGATGATGGCGCCGGGGATGCCCGCGGCGAGAAAGAGCAGGCCAGCGCGGTAGTCGATGAGTTTCTGACGGGCGTAGCCGATGGAGCCGGAGAGGGCGTTGAAGAAGACGACCGCGAGGGAGATGCTGGCGAGCGTGGCGGGGGGCTCATCGGGGTAGAGCAGGGCGAGAATGGGCATGAGGATGAAGCCGCCGCCGGCGCCGACGAGGGTGCCGATACAGCCGACGACGAGGCCGAGGAGGGAGAGCCAGAGCATGGGAGAGGGTATCGGCGGAAATAAAAAAACGCCCCGGCGGTGCCGGGGCGTTTTCTGTTGAGTGTGATGGGAGATCAGTTGCAGCCGCTGAGGTAGTCGGTCATGTATTGGGCGGCATCGAGAGAGTCGATGTTGCCGTCGCGGTTGTAGTCGGCGACGCGCTGACCGGCGAAGTAGGCGTTGGTGAAGATGGTGAGATCGGAGGTGGTGATGGCACCGTCCTTGGAGAGGTCGGCGTGGCAGGTGCGGACGAAGAAGGTGGAGGCCATGGTGGAGGCCATCCGCTTGGCGTTGTTGAAGGAGTCCTCAACGTCCATGCGGAAGTGGACACCGAGATAGATGCGGCTGATGGCATCCTCAAAGCCGCAATCGTTGAAGGAGTGGAAGGTGCGGGTGACGCTGGCGACGATGGGCTCATCGGTGGGCGCGGTGAAGGTCATGCTGTCGGTGCCGAAGAAGCCAGCCATGACGGCGGCGAACGCGCCGCCGAACGCGGCGTGGCCAGACTCGTAGCCGGGGAAGGGTGGGCTGAAGTCCAGCAGCGGAACCCAGTTGGGATTTGCTTTGGTGAGCGGATTGCCGTCGGTGTCGGCGTTGCGGATGGCGGTGATGGGGCGCCAGAGGTCAATGTCGGTGAGGAACTTGGCGTCCCAGGCCATGACGCCCGCGTCGGCGAGGCCGACGTTGAGCATGGCGAAGAGCCGGCAGTTCTGCTCGACAGTCAGGTTGTTCTGCGCGGAGATGACCTGCGCGATGGCGTTCATGTGGCCCGGCGGCTTGAAGGTGCCGTTGCGATCGTTGGCCCAGAACCATGCGATCTCCGTCTGGTCGGCGCTGCGGACGGTGCTGGTGCGCTTGCCGTACAGCAGGACTTCCTTGTACTGATTGGCGTAGCGAACGCTGTGGATGAGGTTGCCGATGTTGTTGTAGCCCAGCGGGCCGCGGGCGGGCCGGAACTGCGCGCCGTGCAACATGCACCAGGGCTTGACGTGGCCCCAGCCCGGATTGAACGGCGGCGTGGTGAAATCGGGGAAGGTGGGTTGATACGCGCCGGGGACGTTTTGATAGACGTATGTGCGATCGGTGGCGAAGGGAACATCGCCGGCGTGGTCGGCGAGCACGCGATCGGCGACTTCGATGCCCAGAGCGACACCGTCGGTGCGGTGCTGGTCATCGGTGAGCCGGGAGAGCGACTCGGTGAGCGCGGCGTCGTAGATGGCGGTGCGGGCGGGGTACAGCGTGGAGAGCACGCGGTGCGCGGCGGAGGCGATGGCGGCGCGGCGATTGACAAGGTTCGGCGGGGTCACGTCCTTGACGATCAGCGGCGTGTAGCGGCAGTCGATTGCTTCGAGCGCATCGAACATGGCGACGTGCATCATCGCGGCGGAGCGCGAGAGCGGGCAGGGCGGGCCGCCGACAGCGCGGACGGTGTCGATATAGACCGTGTTCCAATCGGTCACAACATCGGCGCGTGCGACCGTGGAGACAGCAACACTGGCGAGTCCCAGACCCATCGCGGCCAGCCGCAGACACACTCCACGCTTGAACATCATGGCATCAACTCCGATATTGCGGACAGATACCCCGCGTCACGAAGCAGAGAGCGGCGCGCTCAAGCCGTGGCTCCAGGGCGGGAAGGTCAGTATAAACGGCGGGGACCGAATCGCAATAGCTAAGTGTGTTCCGCGACACGGTTTATGCGACACCGGAGCAAGAATTGGTGGTACTCTGTGAGGATGGGGGTTATAGATGGACAGAGCCTAGAACTGTTCTACAGGGATCTTGAGCGCATGTGGAAGCAGCTTCCCATAAGTCGGCGATGCGTCGGACGAGGCGGTTGGCAGCACTGGTGGCCAGTTCCTGCATGCGTGGGCGTGGTGGTGCTTGCGCTGGGCGGGTGTAAAGAAGAGAAGAAAGAGGCCGCGGCGGAGCCCGGAGCGGCGGCTGATGCAACGAGTGTGCCGGTGGTGGTGAAGCCGAACCCTGTGCCCGTGGTGGAGCCAGACCCAACGGATGGGCCGGTGCTTGATCGGGTGCTGCTGGAGCGGATTGCGCGGCAGCTCCTGGCGGCGGGCGCGAGCGGCGGGCAGACGGGGATGATCGCCAAGGAGATTGCGTCCGCGCGGCTGGGGCTGGCAACGGAACTGCTGGACAACGCGGATGAGCATGTGATGTGGGGTGCGCTGGATGCGAGCAAGGGCGTTGATCCGGAAGCGAATCAGGTGATGCAGTTGCCGCCGCTGGTGTGGGCGCGGGCGTATCTGTCGTGCTTCGAGTTCACGGGCACGCACACGATCCGCCAGGAGGGAGAGTTCGGAGTGTTGGAGATGGGGGCGCGGTTTCGCG
>JBKJOD010000233.1:0-5055 GCA_046593245.1 Phycisphaerales bacterium | reverse complement strand
TGCCGTGCTCTCTTTTCTCGCCGCGCCGGCGATTCTGACCAACGCTTCCACATTGCTCGCTCTCGGTACGGCCAACCGATTGGCGCGGGCCGCCGACCGCGCGAGGGCGGCAGCGGTGCTCATTGTTTCCTCAACAACAGCCCACGACCCGCTGGTGATCTTCCAGCAGAAGGACTTCCAGAACTCCACCAAGCGGGCCACGCTGCTGATCACCGCGCTCCGCCGCTTCTATCTCGCAGCCGCCTGCTTTGCAGCGGGGACGGGCATTGCGCTGCTGGGCGCGTTCGCGGACTACTTTCAGATTCACGCCTTCGACCGCGCCGCCCAGTTCTCCACGATCATCGCGGCCGTCGCCGGGGTTGGCGGTCTGGTCCACGGCGCGTACACCCTGCTTCTGGAAACCCGGATCGCTCTGCAATCTCTGGACATGCAGCACGCCGCGATCACCCTGTGGCGAGCAACGCACCAGCAGCATGAAGGAACGAGCCAGCCCCCCGCGAAACTGGATGAATGAACCCCCCAACAATGCTCCAGTCCGTTTGTGCTTGTCACGAATCACCCGTAGTCTCACAACCAACCGCCAATGACACCCGACCCCGGAGCGTTCAACCACATGGAACCGATCATCGCGTACAGCGCGTATTGGCACGCCGACTCAAACAAGGGCCGCATCTACCTGAAGCTGGCAAACGAGGACACCGTGTTTGTTGATCTGGATTCTCCCGGCGAACTCGCCGCGCTCTGTGATCTGCTCAAGAGCAATCCGCAGATGGCGTATGACACCGAGAAGAAGATGCTCGCGACCACTTGGCTCCGCCCCGGCGCACGGTGAGGAATTCCTCCCCGGTCTCCGGCAATCATCCGTTGGCTCACAAATGAAAACCCGCCGATGATCGGCGGGTTACCTAGGCATTGAATGTCACCCCGTTCACTTGCTCAGCTCGAGCGTGAACTGGTCCAGCAGCGTCTTGTCCAGGCCCGCATCGCGCGAGCGTTGCAGTGCGTTGATCGACTGCTCCTTCTGATTCGCGACATGCTGGAGGATTGCGACCGTGAGCCATGCTTCTGGCGTGTTGTTGCCTGCCGCAGCCCGGGTCGCGTTATCGAGCGTCTTCTGGAAGGATCCCTCGCCGCCGAAATCGCTCTTGGCCAGCGGACGCTGCACCATGCTCGGCTCAAGCTGGTAGCCACGCACGACCGACTTCACGCCCTCGCCCGCGTCGCCGCGGCCGATCTGCGCAAAGCCCATGTTCCGCACCGCGGTTCCGTCGGCATTCCACGCAGTGAGATACTTGGAATACACCCGCACCGCGTTGTCCGGATCGCCCATGCGCAGATATGCATCACCGAGCTCGCGGTCCCGATACGTGGGCTGCTCGACAACCGGCGCGGGCTGCCGGACTTCCGTCGGTGTGTACACCGCTTGCGTAACGACCGCCTGCTGCCGCACCGGCTGCTCAACGATCACTTGCTGGGGCGAAGGTTGCTGCACAACGACCTGACGCTCTACATATACCGGGCGTTCAACAATGACCGGCTCGGAGTACACAATGGGCCGCGGCGGGCAATAGTCGTAACGGTTCACGATCACCGGCGGGCAGTACGGACGGACGTACACCGGTTCGCAATAGCTCCGAACTGGCGCGCAATAGGATCGAACGGGCGCGCAATAACCGCCACGGTTACCGAAGTTGAGCGAAACGCTGGACCCGTAGTCGGAGAAACCGAAACCCACATGCAAGCCACGCGAGGTGTTGTCACAGCCGCGATCAAATCCGCGATTGTGGTCGCGGCCGCGATCAGCGGCCCCGGCGTGGCCCGCAAGAGCCATCACGGCGGCAACTGGCAGAGCAAAGATGGCACTCTTGGTAGCGGAAATCATGGCCCAAACTCCTTGTTGAACCCGGTATCCGCGACTCGCCACAGCGCGGGGGGATACTGGTTCTATGCACTCCGCGACGCATCGGTTGCGAGTCCGCAGCTACCGGCCAGATACGGCCACTGTCCTAGCGGTGCGATCTGTCCTGGAAGTGCTATCGAATCTGCACGAAAAGTGGCTATCCATGGCCGCTCTCGTCAGAACTGACTGCTACCGATAACCAATGTGAGCTTTGCATGGTTCTGAGGTGAATACCGTAGAACCGGGGAAGGACCAAGCACGAACCTCAATCTCTGGAACTCTCAGTCGAGCCAATGATTTTCCAAGACGATTGCACTCTGGAGGTGTTCCGCCACGACGTCCAGGACGACGACACCGAGCGGCACCAGGAGCCAATCACGTGCAGCACAATCGCATTTTCTCGACTGAAGACGCGTTCCATCCCGACATCCAGAAAATGACCCAGCACGCGGGGTGGTATGACTACAACCACCCGGAGCAGATAGCCACGATCGCCGAGCAACAGGCATTGCTGCACAGCGGTGAACTCGAAGCCCTGCCGCAAGGAAAACGCGTCGTGTTTCTGCGCGGCGTGCTCCGCTCTGAAAGTTACACCCAGTTTGGTGCCGACCCGCTCTATCTGTTCGAGAATGGCGGTCTGAAACTTTCTCGGAACATCGCCATGCTCCGCCCGTTCGGCCAGGAGCTCCGTCGTCGCGGCATCCATCTCGACGCCGTCTGGACGGACAACGAGGGCGGCTCCACGGCGTGGATGCTCACCCCGACGCAGCTCCAGGCAGTCCTGCGGAGCCCTAAGGCCCGGGCCAAAATGCCCCCCGGCGTTCGCGCACTGCGCGAAGAGATGTTCGTCTGGAATCATCCGAACTTTCGAAACGCGATGGTCACGTTCAACCGCTGGGCAGAGCTGCTCATGTACCGGTCGCTGCGGGGCGTGATGGTGACGTCGGGTATCTTCCGCTCTCCACCCCCCGGCGGGGGCGCGCCGGAGCAGCCCCCGACCGGAAACTTCTTCGTAGCCGCGCCCACATGGCAGGTGTACGACTACAACGGTTGGCCCTCGTTCAGCTTTTCTCTGGACGGCCGCACGAGTTCGCCCAGCTCGTACCTTTCATATGGAAACCGGCACACCTATCTTCGCGTGCACGATCCGCGATGGAACGCGCTGGCGGACACGCTGAACATGTACCGCTCCTGCATGCGGCGGCCCGGCGCGGTCGTTTGGCCCACCATCGCGTGGCCAAGCTGGGTACATCCGTGGCTCTTCGAACAAATGATCGCCCACGCAACGCGGACCGGCATGAACTACACGGGCGGCGGTTGCGGATACATCTACTGGCGCGAGCCGTACATCAACGCCGCGCATGAGGATCCACTGATGGTCGAGATCTTCAATCGTCACGACCAACCCTGGGAGCCCCAGCGCGACTTGCCCGAACTCCAGATGGATTGCGATTCCATCACAACAGGCGATTACACCACCAGATACGAGCAGTTCCTCGCCAACATGCCCCCGCTTGGACCATGATCTTCAGGGCGGACGGTGTACCCTTCCGCCCCCATGACCATTCGCAGACAACCCTCGGATTTCCTCGTCATCGAGCGCCCGAGCGCGGCGTTCTTAGAGACGTTGGTCGCGGGGCGCGCCGCTTCGGCCACGCATGCCGTCTTCGAACTGAAGAAGGAATCCCTGGGCACACCCGAGGCGGTGCAGCAGTTCGGCAAGGCCATCGGAGTTGGCGGCGGAAAAGTTGACTACGCCGGACTCAAAGACAAACACGCTCGTACGAAGCAGCTCGTCTCCGCTCCCTTGGATCGTTCAGATGTGCCGCGCGAGGTGAGCGGGCGCGGGTGGTCCGCCACGCTGAAAGGGTGGTCGGATCGCGGCGTCACCGCGGCAGAAATAGACGGAAACCGCTTCGAGATCGTGGTGCGCGATCTTTCCAAGCAACAGTCCACCGAGATGGGGATGCGGGCGGGGCGGTTGGCCATAGAGACATCAAAAGACGATTCGGATGGTGCGTCCGAAACACCGACTGCGAAGCCAGTGCCACAGGACAACGACACGGGCGAAACGCCCGTGGCTCGAGATCTGGTCATCCTCAACTACTTCGGCGCGCAGCGGTTCGGCTCAGCGCGCCATGGCGCGGGCTTCCTCGCCCCGCTGCTCATGCGCGGCGAGTTTGAGGGCGCGCTCAAACTCTCCATCGGAACGCCCGCACGAAAAGACACCGGAAAAACACGCGAGTTTTCCCGCATGTGTGCCACACACTGGGGGCAGTGGAAGAAACTCGCAACAGAACTGCCGCGCTGCCCGGAGCGCCGCGCGATCGAGACGCTCGCCGCGGGCGGCTCGTTCGCCAAGGCCTTCGAGCAACTCCCAAACTTCACGCAGCAGATGAGCATCGAGGCGTATCAGAGCCATCTCTGGAACTCCGCCGCCCGTGGGATCGCCGAGCGCATGGCAGCGGAGTTCACCGAACGCTGGCAGCGCGAGGGGGGCGAAGAAGCCGCCAAAAAAACCGCGTTTCGACCCGTCGCACCGCTTCGCGCCGACGATGAGTTCGGCGTCATGCTTTTCCCAACCGCCCGCATGGTGGACCCCACCTGGCGAGCGGTCGTCATGCCGGTGCTCGGGCCGAAGACCGAGCTGGCCGAACCATGGGGATCCTCCGCTGCCGAGGCACTCAAGGAAGAGGGGATCAAGCAGGAGGATCTCCGGATCCCCGGCATGCGCCGCCCCTTCTTCGGCGAGGCGGACCGGCCGCTGTTTGTCACAGCTCAAGGATTCGAAATGACGGACCCTGAGAAGGACGATCTGACCCCCGGGGGCAAAAAGGTGAAGCGAACCGTGCGGTTTTCCTTGGGTCGAGGGGCCTACGCAACCGTGGTCTTGCGGGCACTTGGTCAGTAATCCCGGCCGGTATTGGCGGGCAAAGCCGCCGCGGATCGATTATGCTCTCGGCCCCGGCCCCACCTTCCTGATGGGCCGGATGCAGGAGCAGATATGAACGCAGCACGTATTTCCACGCCGGTATCGTCTCCGGACATCAACGGCGGCCAGTCGTTCCTCGGTCATCCGCCGGGCCTGTTCATGCTGTTCTTCGCGGAGATGTGGGAGCGGTTCTCTTACTACGGCATGCGAGCTCTCTTGGTCT
>JBKJOD010000098.1:0-3422 GCA_046593245.1 Phycisphaerales bacterium | reverse complement strand
CGCGATGGCGCGGCGCACCGTGTCGCTGCCGATCGACGCCTCGCCCATGAAGCCGCCCGATGAACTCTCCCCATCCACGATCGGCCCGTTGATGTGCACGATCGCCAGCGACTCGCGAGTCGGCGCGGTTTCCGGCTCGCGCATCATCTTGCTGAACATCGTGAGCGGATTGGAAACATCGATCCCCACGCCCTCTTCCGTCCCATACGGCGGCCAGATGATGCTGCCCTCGGGCACGCTGAGGTATTTCTCCAAATGGCTCGTCAAATCCGGCAGATCAACCACCGCGTCGATCAATCCCACCTTCTTCGCTGTGTCGCCGAGCGCCATCCACGACTGCCGCATCGCCTCGTCAAGCTTCGCATCATCCATCTTGCGGCCCGTCTTGATGTGCTTTCGCACGCCGCCGTACAGCCCATCCAGCAGCCCGGAGATATTCTGCTCCCACGCCGGACTCGGCGCGGCGTGCATGTACTCCTCGTTCGCGCCCTTGTAGTCGCCAATCTGCACCATCTGCGGCGTCAGCCCTGCCCACGCCATCGTGTCGGCGAGATACATCTCCTCCATGTACATCCCCGGCACGGAGACGCCGCCGCCCGCCTGAATGATCGCCTCATCGCAGTACGACGCCAGCACGGCCTCCGGCGTTTCGTACTCGCCGCAGAAGAGGATGACCTTCTTGTTCGCCGCTCGAACGTGCGCGATCGCCGCGCCGAGTTCCTCGACCTGCGTCAAGTGCACCTTCGCATCGCGCACTCGCACCACCACCGCGGCCACCTCCTGATCGTCCGCCGCGTCGCGGATGAGATCAACGACGTTGCGCAGCGTGGGATGGTCGCCGGAGCCAAGCAACCACGCGAGTGGGTGCGGCTGCTCGGAGAGGTCGCCGTGTATCTCGATCAGCGCCACACCGGTCGTCGGCCCGGCGGGCGCGGGGGCTGCCTTCTTGACAGCATCCTTGTGCGCGGCCGTCTTCTTCGGCGGCTCCTCGACGCCCAATCGAGACGCAGCGGCAATGGATTGCATGCAGACAAGCGGGCAGGCAAGCCCGGCGGCGAGAACAACGGCGGAAAGCATCGGTCGCATGGTGAGAGACTCCTGGCTATGCGGAACGTCAGAGCGTAGGGGCTGCCAGATGCAACAGAAAGAACCAAGATGGAGCGGAGTATGCGGGGGACCAGGAGACAGGAACTTGAATGAAAGAATGGCTTTGCTCGCATTCTCTGCTTTGCTCTTCTCCGCTCTCTCCGAGCACTCCGAGTTCGTTCTGGTTTTCTCTCGTCCGGATCAAGCCCGGTTCGGGTGGGGCGCGGCGTGGTGCGTAAAAATGGAGTGAAAGGTGCCACGTCCGAGAAAATCGCGCGATCCTGCCTGCCAAGCGAACTCGTGTGCTTTCAGGGTCGTCGCGCTCGTCTTGAACTCGCGGTCGGATGCTCTGAGCGCGCGGTCGAATGGAGCAAACGCGCGGTCGGATGGACCGTACTCGCGGACGAATGCAACGAACGTGGGCTCGGATGCAACGAACTCGCGGTCGAATGCCACGAACTCGCGCGAGTCCCCAACGAGCGCGGGTATCCCAAAGCGACTCGAGAGCGTGTCCAGAACCAAAGCGGCCGCCTTGCCCCCGATCTCGGGCGGTCCGCTCGCGTCCCGCAGGTTGTTCGTTCTGTATTGGCGTATCGCCGATTCCGGTGGTTCGGTTATTGGTACACGCGCCGCCACGCGGCTATGCATATCCCAGTTCATCCAGATCATCCTCATCCAGCCCGAAGTGGTGCCCCACCTCGTGCAGGATTGTGATCAGGATCTCTTCGTAGATGTCCTCCTCTGCGTGCTCGGCGGTCCACCCGACATCCTCGGTCGCAAGATTGATGATGCCGGTGCGGAAGATGTGAATCTGTTCCTGCCCGAAGCTCTCCTCCCCCACGATTCCCCAGCCGCCGGGATCATCTATGGACCGATCGGTGATGGCAACGCCGGTGTGCAGGCCGCAGAGTTCGTCGGCGACCGTCGCTTCGTCCTCGGGCAGGATCGTCCCGTCACGAATCAGGTCCGCGATCATCTCCGGCGATGGTGAGTCCAGCACCACGATCGGCACCTCGTCGATCAGCCCTCGCACCTTCGCGGGCAGCGCGGCGATCGCGTCCTCCATCAGTGCATCAAATCGCTCACGCTCCGCGTCGGTCATCGGCGAGATCCGGGTGTGCTCGGGTTGGTGGTGGGCGATGATGCAGAGGCATCCGACGGTCTCAGCCCGCCGCCGCCTGCCGGTGGGGGGGTCGGGTCGATCATCGCCATGAATCTGCTCCGCGACTGCGGCCTCCCCTCACGGATCACCTGCCGCACGCTCACCTTCGGAATAAGAATCGCACCCGCGATCCGCGCGCAGTCCAGCAGCGAGCCCAGCGCGCCGATCGTGAGCATCACCCCGCCGAACGCGATGACGACCACGCCCACCGCCCGCGCAACATCGCGCAGCGTCGATGCGCTCGCGCTCACATCCACCCGCCCCAGCAGCGCACCCGCGGACATCAATCCCGCCGCGATCGCCATCGCGAACAGCGTCTGTCGATCCACGCGCCCGGTGCGCATCACCATGCTGCGTGCCACCAGCAGCCGCGCGTTCGGGCGTTGCAGCAAAATGATCCCGGCCACGATCGCGCACGCTGCCGCCAGCTGCACCGTCATCTCCGTGGTCGGTGACCACCCCCGCAGATAGCGCTGCCCGCCGTACGCATCCACGAGCGCGTGATAGTGCCAGAGCAGCCACCCCAGCGGCACATACGCCAGCGTCGCCAGCAGCGCCATCAGCGTGTGTGTCCTTTGGATGCCCGAGTGCGGCCGGATCAGCGCGATCGAGCCAATGCCCGAGGTCGCAAGACCCAGCATCACGCCAAGCCCCGCGCTTGGCCTGCTGACCTGCACACCAAGAAGCCGCAGCACATCCGCCGCTTGCGGCAGCCACGACATAAGCGCGACCGCCACCGCGCCAAACGCCCACATCAGCACCCCAGCGGAGACCAGCCGCGGCAGCGCGATGGGCCGCAGTTCGCTCGCCTGCGGATCAACCAGCGCGAGAATCGTTGCCCGCAGATTCGTGCCGCACTCCGGGCACATGGAGCGGATCGAAAGCCCGCGCAGGTTGTAGCCGCACACCACGCATGGCAGGTCGCCCCCAAGCTCCCGTCCCAGTCCTGCGTCTTTCGGCGCGGGCGAAATCGCGCCCGTTGACGAGCCCGTCGCGGGCGCACCCGAAGCACCGTTCGGTTCGCTCCCCCCGGAGGTTGCGTCATCGCTGGCCATGGTCGGTAGAAGGGTACACGAAATCTCAGCGCGAGCGAGCAATCACGGTCAACCGCTTGCCGCCGCATCCGTATACTTCCCGGTCAGTGTTCCGGGCCTCACTCTCGCGATGGGTACTC
>JBKJOD010000077.1:0-19454 GCA_046593245.1 Phycisphaerales bacterium | reverse complement strand
CGCGCAAACCAGCATCGCCACGCCCGGCCACAGCAGCCATCCGGTGAGAATATCGCGAAAGGTGAACTTGTCCGCCGCCATCAGAACGATGCCTTTGCGAAGCACCCAGCCGTTGCCCACGGCGATCGGTGCGGCGACGGCGTATGCAGCGATCATGCCCAGAAACATGTTCACTGCGTAGCGGATGTTCATGAGCCCGCCGGCCCCGAACATCGCGAGATCGAGCGTCGGAGAAAGGCCGAGTTTGCGGATGTCGATGCCATTGAGCGTCGGGAGCGTCCAGCCATGGCTCGCCACGCGCTCGTAGTACCAACTGTCGATGTGCTCACTCATCCAGCGGGTCGTTTCCAGGCCGAGCAGTTTGAACTGCAGAAACGTTTGATAAGACTCGCCAGAAATGAACTTGAGGAACCCCGCAAACACCGCCGCCATCGCCAAGACTTTGGCCTTGAAAATGCCGACGCTCGCATCGCCCGAATAGAGCGTGTCGAGCACCACGCCGCACGCCGCGCCCTCGGGGAACGGCGCCTGCTCGTCGTTGATAAACCGCCGCTTGAGCGGGAACGCCACGAGCACACCCAGGATCGAGAGCACCACGTTGAAAAGCAACATCTGCCACCACGGCATGACGGTGTTGGTCACCATCATGTACGCGGCGATGCCGGAGATGAGAGGGCCGGTCATGTATCCGGCAGACGTTGCCACGGACTGCGAGGCGTTGTTCTCAAGGATGGTCATGTCCTTGGCACCGAGGGTGGCCATGACCTTGAAGGCGGCGAAGGCCAGGATGACGGAGGTGAGACCGACGCCGAGCGTCCAGCCGGTTTTTGCGCCGATGTAGAGATTGGTGGCGGAAAGCACGCCGCCGAGGAGGAAGCCGGTAATGGCGGAGCGAAGCGTGAGTTGGGCCATGTCGCCGCGATAGACGGTGGTGAGCCACCAGCGGTCCTTCTGCTCGCGGGTCCAGGTACGGATCTGCTCTTCGGTGAGTTGGGGGATGGGCATGGTGGGGGAAGATATCGCGGGGCGAGCGCGGACACAACCGGGAACGCCCGGGGGCGAGCGGATTGGGGGATACGGAGCGCGGGACGCAGGTCAGGCGACGGGGAACTGCGGCGCGATCGGGGAACGCGGAAATGACCCGGTTCGGTGAACCGGGGTGCCCAATCAACTGGAGCCGTAGATGAGGCCAATAGCGGTGGCGGTCATGGCGATGATGGCCTTGATGAGTGATTCACCGGCGATCAGGCCGCTGGCGATGGGGACGTTGAAGGTGTCCGCCGACTTCTTATCGATCTTGGTCCAGATCCAGGTGATGACAGCACCGATGGCAAATGAGAATGCACTGGCGAAGGGGACGACCCAGGAAAGGCCAAGGCCCATCGCGCTCGGAAAGAACTTGCGGTACTTGGCGGGAATGAGGTATCGCTCGGTGAGGGGCATGATGATGCCGACGCAGCAGCCGATGAGGAGCCCGTACTTGGCGGAGTTGGGGAGCGAGTCGATGCCCTCGGTGAGAATCTTGGCGATGCGATACCAGGACTGCGTGCCGGGAGACGGGAACTTCTCCATAACCTTCTTGGTGGGGACCATGAGGTACCAGATGGGCACGATGGCAATGGTGCCGAAGAAGAGCCCGACGAACTGGGCGATGAACTGCTTCCGAGGATTCGCTCCAAGCAGATAGCCGCTCTTGAGATCGGTGAGCAGATCGGCGGAAGACGATGCGCTGTTGGCGGCAATGCCCGCGGCGGCGAGGTTCGGGACGATCTGCTTGGGGTGCAGCAGCGCGAAGGTGAGTTGCATGACCTTACCCATTGCGCCGATGGGCGTGGTGTCGGTCTCGCCGGTGGCGCGGCAGGCGACGAGCGAGAGGACGAAGGCGAGTGCGACGGCGATGACGCCCGCGTACCAGGAAATGTGGAAGGCGAAATACTGGAGCGCGACCATCGCGATGGTGATGGGCAACATGCCCACGAGCATCCACCAGCCGGGGACTTCGATGTTGGCCATTGCAGCGTCGGGCGTGGCGTGGCCAACATCGGCGCGGGTCTTGGTGAAGGCGCGGGCGATGGTTTTCCACTGCATCAGCAGCGAGGTGAGCGAGGCGAAGACCATCAGACCGGTGCCAGCCCAGAGAGCCCAGCGATAGACGTGGTAGACGGTGCCGCCACCGACGAGTTCGATGGAGCGGACGTAGGGATGGTCAATGACCTGCCCGGCGGCCTTGGCGGCCTCTTCGGCGGCGAGCGCGGCGGCATCCATCGAGAGAAGCTGCGGGCCGACATAGGCGTAGAGCAGCAACGAGCCCGCGAGCATGGAGAGCGAGACGCGGAGACCGGTGATCATGCCCGCGCCAATGAGCAGCACGCTGGGCTGAAAGCCGGAGTCGATGAGCTGCTTGCCCTGGAAGGTAAAGAAGCCGTTTTCCGGGTACTGGCCTTGGAGCTGGATGTTGACCAGGTTGGTCTTGAACCACGCGAACATCTTGCCGAGCGGGCCGATCTTTTCGGCGGTGTCACCGTCGGTGTTCAACACGCCGATGATGGCCCCGCAGACGAGGCCGATGACCAGCGAATACGCCTTGTAGACGGCCTCCTTGCTCGCGCTGTAGAGCGACTTGAGCGTTTCCGCTGCGGCGATGCCGGAGGGAAACGGGAGCTGCTCATGGTTGATCATCTGCCGCTTCATCGGGATGGCCAGGAAGACGCCCATCGCGCCGGTGAGGAAGGTGAACGCGGCGACCAGCCAGATCGGCTGGACGTGCAGGGTCTTGATGAGGGCGGAGTCGCCGGTTTCCAGCAGCAGCAGCGCGCCGAACATGGTGGCGATGGTGGAACCCGTGGAGTAGCCCGCCGCGGATGCGGTGGACTGCATGCAGTTGTTTTCCAATAGCGACATCTTGGTCTGGCGGAACAGCAGCAGCGCGCCGAAGCTCAGGATGAGGATGGACAGGATCGCAGCGGCGATGTAGCCGAGCGTCACCGAAAGGGCCGGGTCGCCGACGAACACGTTGATGAGCCCGCCGAGCACGGGCAAGCCCTTCCACCAGATGACGGCAACGCCACCGATGGCGATCACCGGACCGAGCAAGCGGCCGATGATGTTCCCCGCGATCACCGCGATGCCGGACCAGAGGACATAGGACATGACGCACGCGGTGATGGCAACGCCGAAGGACCAGCCGATGGTGAGCGTGGTGTACAGATTGCTCGCGGACATCAACATGCCGAGAATGCCGCCCATGAGCACGGCGCGAAAGGTGAGCTGCGGCATCTTGTCGCCGGCGTAGATGTACTTGAACCAGTGCGCATCTTTCTGCTCGGGCGTGGCATCGGCAGGAAGCGGCGGGACATCGCCGAGGGTGGGCAGAGTGGTCGGGCGATTCGTGGGTTCAACGGGGCCGGCCATGGGGGAGTCCTTGGGGCTGGGGGCTGGGAACATGGGGCTGTGAAGACGAAACGGGGACGAAGTGTGAGCGAAGGGTAAAGGATGGGTGAGGATCAAGCAACCCGCGAGCTCGCCGGCGGATGGCTGGTGAAAACGGTGCAAGAACCCGGCAATCGACCGAACGGAGCGACGGTCTGCACGTATTCTGGAGGCGAGGGCCGTGATCGGCGCTCCCTGCTCAGCACGCATTGCCCAGAACCCAGAACTCAGGACTTCCTAAGGACCCCCCATGCATCCCACTCGGAACGATCTTTCGGTCAAGACCCGCACCGCGGTGATCAAGCAGCTCAGCGAACTCTCCATCGACGCCGTGGATCTGTTCACGCAGATCAAGCAGGCGCACTGGAACGTGAAGGGCGCGAACTTCATCGCGATCCACGAGCTGTTCGACAAGGTGGCCGAAGAGGTTGAGGATTGGGGCGATGATCTGGCGGAGCGAATCGTGCAACTCGGCGGGACCGCGCTCGGATCATCGCGGGTGGTGGCCAAGGGGACGACGCTGCCGGAGTATCCGGCGGGGATCGTGCACTCGAGCGATCACATCGAGGCGGTGAGCAACGTGCTGGCGGTCTTCGGCAAGAAGATTCGCGCCGCGATCGACGCGTGCGACACACTCGGCGACAAGGGGAGCGCGGACTTGTGCACCGGGATCAGCCGCGGCGTGGATAAGTATCTGTGGTTTGTGGAGTCGCATGGGAAGAAGTTTGAGTGAGAGGGGGGGGGACGGGAAAGCAGGGAGGGAGTGGTCAGTGGTGCGTGGGCCATGATGAAGGCCAGGCGCGTGAGCACGCGGCAGCGCAGACTTTGCGCGTTGGTATGGGAGGATGGCGGGCCAATCGCGTGGAACAAGGAGCTGGTCGCATGAGACGAGGAGCTCGTCGCATGAGACGAGCCCCTTGTCGCATGAGATAAGGAGCAGGTAGCATGAGACGAGGAGCTGGTAGCATGAGATAAGGAGCAGGTAGCATGAGACGAGGAGCTGGTAGCATGAGATAAGGAGCTCGTCGCATGGACTCCGCTCTGGGTCCGATGGTGGCGGGAGCAGCCGGGATGGAGTTCGCTCCAGCTCCGCACCCTTGCAAGCTCGCCTTTGCACAACGCACGCCAGGTGGAAGGCTTTTTTTCGTGCGGAGTGGCCCATATTTTCGGACCAGATCCAAGTTTGAGCACCGGTGCGACGATGATGGGTGACGGCCGGACCTGCACGCGGCCCGCGCGGCCGATGCGATTGAACATACCGCGCGTACCACACCGGAACTGGTGTTGCGCGCCCGCTCGTGTGAAGAGTGTGCCAGGGATGCGCGAAGAGCGCAACGACTCTTTGCGCTGCGCTCGGCAGAATGCGAACGGCATGTGAAGCTGTGTGCGATCCACACACAATCGCAGCGCGATCTTGATCGTTGGCGCGGCCTGTGTGCACCCGCGCCGGGATAACTTCTCTCCACATCGCCCGGGAGCATGGCATGACGCCGTGGAACTCCGAGGAACGGGCGACGTGGGAGCAAGAAGCCATGCAGAGCGAGCACGGAACGCAAGCGGGACGAACGAACGGGTGGAAACCGGCATTCACATTGATCGAGCTGCTGGTGGTCATCGCCATCATCGCGCTGCTGGTGGGCATTCTGCTGCCATCGCTGGCCGCGGCTCGCGAGTCGGCACGAACTGTCAAGTGTGCGGCGGGCGCGCGGAGCGTGGCCCAGGGCGTGTACAACTACAACGCGACCAACAAAGAGCTGTATCCCCCCCACTACGTGTACGCGAACAGCACCGAAGGCGTGGACTGGGACATCAACGATCAGGATGACAGCAATCCGGCGGCCGCCAACGGGTACATCCACTGGTCGGCGACGCTGTTTGAGGGTGGCAGCTCCACGCAAAGCTCGACCGAGGCGTTCACCTGTCCGTCGATCGCCACCCGGGGTGGCGCGCCGCGGACCAATCCAGGAAACAATCTGCTGAACTGGGAACCGGGCCAGACCAACGACTCCGGCGGCACCACCCCAAGCGATATTCCGACGGATCGCCAGGCACCGCGCATGGCATACGCCGGGAACGGAGCGATCTTCCCGCGCAACAAGTTCAGCCCGAACATCACCTCGCCTCGGAAGAACAAGCTGGTGAAGGACTCGGAGATTCAGCTTCCGACCTCCACCATCCTGACAACCGAGTACTTCTTCAACGGCAAGTGGGATGCGCTCACTGCTCCCGGCGCTTCCACCGCGACGGCGATCAAGAGCCACCGGCCGATCACGCCGTTCGAGGGTTTGACGGGCACGGATGTGTATCTGGAACCGACGGCGGGCGCGGGCGTGGCGCGGTTCCGCTATCCGCAGATCACCGATCTGCTGCCCGAGGCGCAGGTGGGCACGGGGGCGATCAACGGCACCAACGGCACCATCCTGAACGCTGTTGGCCGCACCCACAAGGGCATGCGCGACAAGTACGGCGGCTCGGCCAACTTCGCGTACGCGGATGCTCACGTCGAGTTGCAGACGGTGGCGGAGACGATCAAGAAGCGCCGCTGGGGCGACCAGTTTTACTCGCTCACTGGCACGGGGACGAAGGTCCAGCCGTGATCGGATGACCTCCTCACCTCGCGCACCCGGGAGACCGGGTCCGCGGGTTTCAAGCCGGAGCTTTGTCGGTCGTGTGTTGGTCGAGTCGCAGGCGAGGTGGAACGCCTCCTCTCCCGCGGGCGATCGGTGCGCGATGCGTTGCCGGCGACAAGCGTCGTGAACAGTCGTGCGTACACCTCATGGTTTGGATTGAAGGAGATTGACCGTGACGAAGAATGGAATGTCGGCGTGGATCGTGCTGGCGGCGGCGGGTGCCGCGCTGGCGGTCGGGTCTGCCGCGAAGGCGCAGCAGCTCATCAATGTGTCCGGATCATCGCTGCTGGGCAGCTTCATCCGTGGCGGGGCTTCGACCAATGACTTCATCGGGATTTCGGCGCAGAACCCAGCGCTGGGAACGCAGCTCGCGTCGAGCACCGCTGCGTGGAGCGTCAACTACCGCGTGTCGGGTTCGATCAACGGTTTCGAGGAGCTGCTGAACTACGGGTATCCGCAGTTCATTACGGTGGCGGACAACCGGACGCCCGGGAACACCACCTCGCTCAACTCGCTGCTGCTCACCGATGAATGGTTCAACCGCGTGCAATACATCACCAGCGGCGTAACCGGCGGCATCTACAACGCCGCCAACGCCGGCGGGCAGCCCAAGCGTGCCAGCACCAACGGCGCCGATCGTTCGGCGGTGGATGCGCCCACGGGCGGAGTGACTATCGACGTGGCCTTTCTGGATGTTCCGGCGATCTGGGGCGTGAAGCAGCCGGGCGCGGCCAACCCGATCCGCAAGCCCGTGGAGCCGGGATACGGTCAGAACACACGGGTCTCGGTCGGGCTGGATGGGTCCGCGAGCGGCTCCGCTTCGGGCGGCGGTCTGTCCAATGCGCTCACGACCCTCGGCACGCGCAACCTGGCGAACGACCCAAACCGCGGAGCGGCACCGTTTGACACCAACACCGTGTTCGAGCAACAGCTCACGCTGGCCCCAATTGCTCCGGTGACGAATCCGGGCACGGGGCTTCAGCAGATGAAGATGACCGATATGCAGTGGCTGTTCACCACCGGACGCGCGAAGACGGGTGAGAACTTCGTCGTGGCGACACGCGACATCGGCTCGGGCACACGCAACGGGTTCATGAACGCGATCGGCATCGATCCCTCGTTTGGTATCGGTGACAACGTCGGACTGCAGTCCACCTCCAGCAACCAGAATCTGCTGGGCCCGCACTTTTACCCGACCAACAAGGGCGCGACCAGCGGCATGCTCAACACGCTGCGCAATCACCGGCTGGCCGTCGGATACGCTGGCGCTGAAACCGGCGCTTCGGGCTCCGCTCCCAGCAGTTGGCTGACCGGCAATGCGCTGGAGATCATCAGCACGCAGAACGACATCTACGGCAACACCAGCACATATGTGCGTCCCACGCTGGCCAACATTCTCGCCAACGACGCGAGCGGCTGGGTCATCAGCGGCCAAGCCGTAGTGGCGACCATTGGCGATCCGCTGGCCGAGCCGGTGGGCATCAACACAGCGACGGTTCCGAACTCCGGCGGTGATGCCAGCGGCAACCCGGCGATGGTGAACAAGGCAGCGGCCCGATATGTCAACAACATCCAGAAGAGCATTCTGGCCTTCAACGCGGTGACACCGCCGGCGGCGACGATCGCCTCGCCGGGCGAGTTCCTGGCGACCAACTTCATTCTGCAGTCGGCGGTGGCGAACCTCGCACCAGTCGGAAACTCGCTGATCCGCTCGAGCAACAGCGGCTTCAACGTGAACGCCTACAACTTCACGGTAGCGAACAACACCATCTTCACGAACGCGCGGTACACATCGTTCAACACGGCGATTGTCGGGCTTGCGCCGACCCGCGAGACCGGCACGACATACTCCGATGGCGTGGTGAACGGCGTGAACTACATAAATCAGGGCGGCGCCAGCGTGAGCTACGCATCTGCTCTCGCGGCCCGCAACAAGATCGCCTTTGACTTCAACGGCGACGGCGTTCGTTCGCTCGCGGACGCCCCGGACATGATCGCTGCGTACCGGCAACGCAACGCCGGGCCGACCTGGACCGCTCCGGACGGCATCTACGGCGCGGGTACGGGCAACGCGGCCGTCATCGAGATTCTCGGTGATGGCAACGGCGACGGCTCCTTCACAAGTGCCGACATCCGTTACTGGGCGGACGGCCTGGCGACCACCGCCGGTGGCAATCTAGACCGCAAGCAGGGCTTCATCGCGGTGGACAACGCCTCACTGGCCGCTGGCGGCTCGCTGAACTTCTTCGGCACGGTGCTGGCAAACGGATCGGCGGCGTACACGGCTGGTGCGTCCCGCGCCGACGTGGCCGGTCCGTCCGGCCGCGTGGCTCCGGGTTGGGCTCCCGTTGGAGCGGATGGCCGCGTGGACGGCAAGGATATTGACTACGTGTACGCCCAGATGCGGGCCGTAGGAATCACCACCCCGTGGACCAGTGCTTTGAGCGCAGACTGGAGCAACCTGACGCAGGCCGAGAAGTTCGACCTGACAGCGGACATCAACGGCGACCTTCGCGTCAGCAAGCTGGATGTTCAGGAAATCCTGTCGATTCTGGGCAAGAGCATCGGCGATGTGAATCTTGATGGTGTTGTGAACGCGGCGGACCGGGCGATCATCACCGCCAACCTCGGTCAGAGCAACCTCGGCTGGGCCGGGGGCGATATCAATGGTGACGGCATCGTGAGTGCCGCGGATCTGGCTCTGATCTGCCCCGCTGACTACAACAATGACGGAACGATCTCCGTGAATGACATCTTTGACTTCCTGAGCGGCTGGTTCTCCGGCGCTCCCCGCGCCGACTTCAACGGTGCCAATGGCATTACCGTCCAGGACATCTTCGACTTCCTGTCTGCGTGGTTCGCGGGCTGCAACTGAGCCATCGCGCCGATCAGGGATCATTCGTGTTGATCTCGGACAACTTGTTCAGTTCCGTTCCAGACGGCCTCGCAACGCGGGGCCGTCTGGTTTTTTTGTTGGATCCGAAACGGGAATAGGTTGCATTCACACTAACTTGGCGAGATTTTGCCTGCTCAGGGCAGCCGGGGAGGGACGTGCTGCGTTAAGGAAAGGAGGAGTCACCGCACGCTTTCCAGGAATGAGGGCGTTTTCATAATGATCGTTCGATCATGCTGACGGCGCGTTCGCGTCGCGGAGTGACTTCGACAAGCGGTTACGCTAGGTCCCTATGGCAACACTCTTAGATGCTGTGTGTGTGGAGCGCACCATGAATCCAGTTACTCCGTCGGGTCAGCGCGCAACTCCGAAGCTGCGCACATCAGCGGAATCATTGTCGAAAACGGTCCCGGGGCCGGGGCCGGGTGTGCCGCCGGAGGGCCATGAAGCACCGGCCGCTCTGCGCGTGTTGCTCGTGGAGGACAACGCGAAACTCGTGGACACCCTCGTGCGCGGATTACGGGAGCGAGGGTACGTCGTAGATGCGGCGGGCACCGGCTTGGCCGGCGAGCAACTCGCGGCAAGCCACAAGTACGATCTGCTGATTCTGGACCTGATGCTTCCGGATCGGGATGGACTGGATTTGTGCCGCGTTCTGCGGAGCAAGGGCGTGCGCTCGCCGATCCTGATATTGAGCGCGCTCTCGGCAACCAAGGACAAAGTCACGGGACTTGACGCGGGAGCGGATGACTATCTGAGCAAGCCCTTCGAGTTGGATGAGCTGCTATCCCGGCTGCGGGCGCTGCACCGGCGCGGATCGCCGAGCGAGGCGACAACGCTGCGATTTGCGGATCTGGAGCTCGACCTGACCAAGCGGGTGGCGAAGCGAACGGGCCAGAATATCTCGCTGACAAACAAGGAGTTCGCGCTGCTGGAGTTCTTCATGCGTCGCGCCGGGACGACCCTCACTCGTGCGGCGATCGGCGAACATGTTTGGGATCTGAACTTCGACCCCAGTTCAAACGTCATTGATGTGTATGTCTCGATGCTCCGCAGGAAGATCGATCGCGGATTCCCAACGGTGTTGATCCACACGGTGGTGGGCACGGGATACGTGTTTTCCGACAAGCCACCGGGATGAGACGTGGGCCGCGGACTGTAAAACGATGTAGGATGGTGGCGTGCTCGCCATTCGCAACACGCTCCGATATCGACTGACCCTGGCGTTCCTGATGTGGACGGCAGGAATTCAGCTCGTAACGGCGGGCGTGTTTGTTCTGGGGCGAGAACTGCTGGTGGTGAGCAGCGTGGATCGGGCTCTGTCGGACGCGGCCCACCTTCTGCGGCGGGGATTGGAGGCGGACCCGTCCTGGCCGCCTGCGCTGGAACAAGCATCCTTCGACCTCCAGACGCAGCCGAGTGCACCCCTGATACCTTTGGTGCTGCGCGCAAGATCGATGCGCGGCGAGACAATCGCGCGCTGGCCGGATCGAGAGCCGCCGCTGGACTTGACAGCACCGCTGGTGAAACCCGAAGGAACGGACGGCACTCGGCTGGTGTTCGCTTCGCTGCGAATGATGGCGCAATCGGATGAGGACGATCGGATCCTGCCTGTTCGATTTCGATGTGCGTCGATGGAAATCCACACCGTCGAGGGCGTGGACTATCGACTGGACTTCGGAACATCGCTGGAACTCGCGGATCGCACAACGTCGGTCATGGGTCGAATTCTGGCGGCGGGACTCACGGTGGGGATCGTCGGCGCGGGCATCGCCGGGTGGATCGTGGCGGGACGGGCGGCGCGGCGAATCGAGAAGGTGACTAGTGAGGTGGAAAAAGTCTCGCCGACGCGACTGGATGATCCGCACGAGATGCCAACGGGCACGGACGAGATCGGACGCATGGGCGAGGCCGTGAACGCGATGCTTCACCGGCTGGCCAGCGCGTTCCGGAGCCAGGAATATTTCATTTCCAACGTGTCGCACGAGCTCAAAACGCCGATCGCGTCGATGCTCGCAGAAGCACAGGTGCTGCGAACGGGAGCGACCGACGAGGAACGGCTGCTCGGGTTCGCGCGGAGTGTGGAGGAAGAGACGCGCCGACTGGGCGCGCTGGTGGAAACGTTTCTGGCGATGGCGCGGTTTAGCGAGGGACGCAAGGGGCGTGCCGAAACCCTGGTCTCGATGAACGACACGGCGTTGGACTCCTTGCACCACAACGATCTGTTCGCGCGGCAGCACGCGATCATGGTGAAACTGGATCTTGCGGACCCGGACGATGAGGTGGGCGACGTGGAACACGAGCCGCTCGTGCTGGGGGATGCGCACCTGCTTCGAGTGGCTGTGGACAATCTCCTGCGAAACGCGATCTCGGTTTCCCAGCCGGGCGACCCGGTGGCGATCGCGGTGCGCATCGATGGGCCATCGGTGAGGGTGCGTGTGAGCGATCGTGGGCCCGGCGTTCCTCCGGGATTCGTCGACAAGATGTTCGATCGGTTCGCGGAGCGTGCGGATCGGCGCGTGGGAAACCGAGGTACCGGGCTCGGGCTGAACATTACCAAGTCCATCGTCGACCTGCACGGAGGAAAACTTGAAGTCGTCAATGCGCCGGATGCGGGTGCCGTGTTCACGCTGACGTTTCCGCTGGCGAAGCGATTGGGATAGCAGAAAAGAAAGCTGCAAGGCATCGGGTATCAGCGCAACAAGTCTGATGCCTCAAACGCGGCGGCCGAGGCGGCCGAACTCGAAAGCGCGAAGCGTGTAATGCACCGAAGCCGCGAGCAGGCCAAGGGCCAGAACGCCAACCGTCAGCAGTCCGATTGTGCTTGCAAATGATCCGATGGAGGCGAGCGGGGTGCGGGCCTTCCAGCCGATCGCGAGCACCCCCAACATCGCGACAGACAATCCCAGGCCGACGGCGAGCGATTTCAAGGACTCAGAAGGGCGACGATGCAGCACCGTCCACGCGGCACACAGCCCGATGATGCCAGCTCCCGTGAGGCGAAGCGCGAGAAACGTGGTCACAGGAATCTGCACCAGCCCGCCCTTGCCAAAGGTGCGCAGAATGGGACCACCGATCGGGTTGGAGAGTTGAGTGCTGATATCCCCCAAAATCGCACCAACCGCGACCGTGCCCAGCACGCAGAGCAAGCCGATCGCGGGGCCATCTGAGAAACGGCCCGACGCCAACAGCACACCGAAGACGCACGCGGCCAGCGTGACCACCTCGAAGCCGAGGAAGAACCAGAGTGGCGATACACCCAGCAGCGAGCCCGCAATGCCTGCAATCGCGCTCAGGCCAATCGCTACGCAGGCACATGCGGTCAACAACCCGATGGGTTTTTTCAGCGTAAGTTCGCTCAAAGATCGTGGCTCGGGGGAAGATGGAGCGGGGCGAGAGGAGGGTGTTATCGGTCAGTATCAGGGAAAATCTGGATGGGAGTCGTATGGGACGAGGTCGATACGTCGCGTCGGTCCGGGGAGTTTTTCATACGCGAAATGAAAAACCACCCGAATGGGTGATGTGGGTCGCTGGATTCACACCCTCGTCTGATCGGAATAACGAAGTGGTGTCTTCATTCGTCCGATTCGTTGGCGGGGTTTGGTCGTGAAGTACGCAGCGGACGGATTCGAGCGTGGCCATCGAAGTGGTCGATTATCCGGACGCGGCGGTTATTTGTGGAGACCTCCGATGCACACTGCAACTGAATTGAATGGCCGCGAGAGTGTGATGACTGCAAAGTCAATGTTTCAACGGACGATCGCGGGGTGGGCGTCGGATGTGCTTGCGCTTCGGAAGCGTGGGTGGGATCGGCCATGCCTGCGGCTATGCGGTCGAGGCGGCGCAGTGATGCCGGTGAAGCGGATGGCACGGGCATCGGGGCGGCGTCGGGCGGCGGCCTGAGTTCGGGAATCGGGGAAGCAGCGAAAATGGGATGCGTCCGGCACCGAAGCCGGGGGTACCCGGAGCACGAACATGAGCGGTATTTCTTCGAGCACTGGCCTGATCAGCGGATTGAACACCAGCGCACTGATCGATCAGTTGCTGTCGGTGGAAGCCCGCCCCAAGACGCTGGTGCAGAACCGCGTAAAGCAGTTGCAGACGCAGCAGGCGGCTTTCCTGGACGTCAACAGCAAGTTCGGTGCGCTGAAATCTGCGGCACAGAAACTGCGGCTGAGCAGGTTGTTTGATTCGGCCAAGGTGACCTCATCCAACTCGGATGTGATCTCGGGCACTGCCAGCGCGGGCGCGCCAGCGGGAAACTACTCGTTCATCGTGGACCGACTGGTGAGCACCCACCAGCTGCTGTCGCAGGGGTTCGTGGACCGGGCGACCTCGGGCACCGGCCTGACTGCGCTCACCTTTGAGTCCACGGCGGCGCGACTGGACACGGATGTGCAGCTCAGCTCGCTGAACGGCGGGCAGGGTGTTTCCCGCGGCAAGATTCTGGTCACAAACAAAGCGGGCACAACAACGACCATCGACCTGTCGCGGACGGCTTCGATCTCCGAGGTGCTCTCGGCGTTCAACGATAACACGGACGTGAAGGTGACGGCCTCCATCAGCGGCGGCAAGCTCGTGCTGAAAGACACATCAGCAGGAAGCGGCTCGTTGAGCGTGCGGAGCGCGACGGGATACACGACGGCCGCCAGTTTGGGGATTGAAGGCACGGTCACCGGCGACACGATCACCGGACAACTTATTTCATATGTCGGAGACAACACCACGATTCAGTCGCTGCGCGATGGGTTGGGAATCCGGTTCAATCAGGACGCGGGAACGACGGGAAGCCACGACGATCTGAAGTTCACGGGCAAAGATGGCGTGGTGCGTGGCGTGGATCTTGGGACGCTGTACGACGTGAGCAATAATCCTACCGCCTCGCCCGTGACGACCATCGCGCAGCTCAAGGCGCGGGTGTCGTCGCAAACCGGCGGCAAGGTGACGGTGGAGGCGAGCGCAGACGGCTCCGGACTCCGCTTTGTGGACAACACGGGCGGAAGCGGCAGTCTGATTGTGCAAGACGTGAAGGGCGCGGGCGTGGACCTGGGTTTGGTCTCCGCGATCGGCGGGAGCGCGACGTTCACGGGCGCATCTGCCGACACCAAGCCGCTGCTGGCCGCATTGCAGAGCCATCTGACATCATCGCTACGCGGCGGCCGCGGACTGACGTCCAATGACCTCTCGATCATCACCCACGACGGAACAGTACGAAATGTGACTCTCAATGACACGGGCTCTGTGAGTGATCTGCTCACGTCGATCTCGGATCAGACGGGCGGACTGGTCACAGCAGCACTGGATTCCAACGGAACGTCGATCACTCTGACAGACCGCACAACCGGCAGCTCGAATCTGATCGTCGATGGTCGAGGCGCGCGGGATCTTGGATTGCTCACGGTACCGGGGGGCGTGACGGGTTCGACGGTGACGGGTACACGGATCGATCGCCAGTACATCGGGCTAAGCACGACGCTGGCAAGCTTGAACAATGGCAAGGGCGTTGGGTCGGGAACGATCAAGATTGTCGGCGCGAGCGGCGCGAGCGAGAGCATCGTGATCGGCGACAGCATCAAAACGGTCGGGGATTTCGTGCAACGCATCAACTCGAGCACCACGCTGAGCGTCAAGGCAAGAGTGAACGACGCGGGAAATGGGATCATCATCGAGAAGGATCCGGCGTTTACCGGAACGGATCAGAAGATCACCATCAGCGACGAGAACGGCGCGGTTGCACGCTCGCTGCATCTCTTGGGAACCGCTTCGGCGACGGGCACGGGCAACTCCATCAACGGCTCGTTCCGGGTTGCGGTGACTCTAACAGGCACGGAGACGCTCGACCAGCTCATCAGCAAGGTGAACTCGGCGCGGGCGGGTGTCACGGCGTCGGTAGTGACGGACGGATCGGCGGCCGCGCCGTTCCGCTTGAAACTCACCTCCAACGACTCGGGAGACAACGGTCAGTTCCTGGTGACAAGTGCCGGCGCGGACCTCGGGCTCTCGCAGATCGCGCGCGGGCAGGATGCCCGGGTGTTCTACGGCTCGGATGATCCGGCGCGGGCGATTCTGATCAAGCGCGGCACGAACACGGTGGACGGCGTGGTGGAGGGGCTTCGCGCGGATATCAAGACGACCACAACCGGGCCGGTGACGCTGACCATCTCGCGGGACACGGACACGACGGTGGCGGCAATCAACGACTTTGTCAAGGCGTTCAACGCGCTCACCTCAAAGGTGAAAGACCTGACCAGCTACGACGCGGACAGCCAGAAACGCGGCACGCTGCTGGGAGATTCGACGACGCTCGCGCTGCGTGACGAGCTTTTCAACGTGCTGCAGTCCACGCCGCTGGGCGTGGGCGGTCAGTATCAGCGACTCGCCCAGGTGGGGCTGAAGGTGACCCGCGATGGATCCATTTCCATCGACGAGGACAAGGTGCGCACGGCCCTGCTGAATGATCCGCAGTCGGTGAAGGATCTGTTCAGCGCCTTTGAGCAGGACGCGATCCCGACGACGGTGGACATTCCGGGCGTCACAGGGGTAACCGTTGTGAATACCGCAACGGTCGGCAAATACACCCGCCTGGGCGTGCTGGAGAAGATCGCAAACCTCGCGACGAAGTATGTGGACAGTGCCTCGGGCGTGCTCACGGCCAAGGGCAAGAGCTTGGATGCCGAGATCAAACTCAACAACGACCGCATCGACGACTTCAATGACCGGTTGGCGGCCAAGCGCACGCGTCTGGAGGCGCAGTTTGCCACCCTCGAATCTACATTGGCAAAGTTACAGGGGCAACAGTCCTCGATCAGTGGCATCAGGAGCATCTGATGCCCGCCGGACTTATCGGACCCGAAGAAGAACGTGTGGGTGTGTCCTGATACGCCTCAAGCGGCGTTCTTCTCGGACCGATGACTCTGCATCCATATGACCACCGACATTGCCAATGCATATCAGCGAACCCAGGTGCTGACCGCCGCGCCGGAGCAACTTCGGCTGCTTCTGCTCGAGGGTGCGGTGCGATTCACGCGCCAGGGCATCGAGGGGATTCGCACGAACAACCACGAAGCAATCTACGTCGGCTTTTCAAAGTCGCGAGATATCGTGGTTGAACTGATGACTTCGATCCGACCGGACACGGACGCGACACTGCGCTCACGGGTGCAGGGGCTCTACATGTTCATCTTCAAGTTGCTCGCGGATGCTTCACTGGAACGCGACGATGCGAAGGCGACCAAGGCCGCGGAGTTGCTGGAATACGAGGTAGAGACCTGGAAACTGGCGATGGCCAAGGTTGCGGAACAGCGTGCGGGGGATGGAACTCGAACGGCGCCAGTGAGTCAGACGGCCGTCATTGAGCAGGGCTCGCGTCCCTCACTGAGTTTGCAGGGCTGAGCAACGCAAAGACTCACACACATACGCGATTTGGCCCAGAGCGGCTTCATCGAACGCGTGCATGGCGTAAACTAGCGGCTGCAAAGGGAGCCGCCAGTTGCCGCAGACACCCGTCATTCCGTCTCCTCCGATCCGCGTCGAGCCGTGGCACGCCGGCCCGCCGGCTGAGTTTGTGGCCGACAATGCGCCGACGATCGCGACCGATGAGGTGCGGGCGTGCCCTGTCTGCGGCTGTGAGCGATTCGTGCAGCACGCGGTGGGGTTTGACTATGAGCTGCGATCGTGCCGAAATCCGTGGCGATTTGTGCGCTGCGAGGCGTGCGAGCATGTGTGGCTGAATCCGCGCCCGGCGATCGGCACGCTCTCCACGATTTATCCCCCCCACTACTACGCGTATCACTACACCGAGAAGGTGAGCCCAATCGCGCTGAAGGCGAAAAACTGGCTGGACTCGCGGAAGTTTGCGGGGCTGGTCAGCGCCCTCGGGCGTAGACCCGGGGCCTTCGTCGATGTCGGCTGTGGAGATGGTCGCTATCTCGGGTTCGCGGCCAAGGCGGGTGTGCCGAAGAACCGAGACTACGGGCTGGAGCTGGACGCGAAGGTCGTCGAGAAGCTCAAAGCACAGGGGTACGTGGGGCTGTGCGAACGCGTCGAGGATTGCAAGTCGATCCGGCAGGGATCAATCGATCTGGCGACGATGTTCCATGTGATCGAGCATGTGGACGACCCGAAGGCCGTCGTGCGTGGCGTCTCGGACTGGCTCGCGCCCGGGGGCGTGTTCGCGGTCGAAACTCCGAACATCGACTCGTGGGATGCGCGGCTCTTCAACAAAACCTACTGGGGTGGCTACCACATTCCGCGCCACTGGAACATGTTCTCGCCGACCACGCTGTCGCGTCTGCTCACGGACGCGGGCCTCGAAGTGATTGATACACGCTACCAAACCGGGCACTCGTTCTGGATGTACTCGATGCACCACTGGATGCGCTATCAGGGGGGCTCGCGGCCGAAACTGAGCAGAATGTTCGACCCCTTCGGCGGATGGCCCGCGCTGCCGGGACTGCTGGCCTTCACCGCGCTGGACAAGGTTCGGGCGGGGCTGGGCATGCGGACGAGTTCGATGCTGATGCTGGCGAAGAAGCCGGGATAGGGAGAGGGATCGAGGGCTTGAGGGTTTGAGGGTTTGAGGGTTTGAGGGATTGAGGGATCGAGTCGAGCGGATTGGAGTTTTGAATGTGCGCTGAACAACAGGGCTCTCATCGACTGGAATCCGAGGCCTCCGATCCGCGGCTGCGCTGTCCGAAAGATGGGACGCTGATGGAGAAACAGCTCATTGGCGGGCCGCGGGGCGTGACGATTGATCGCTGCGCCAAATGCGGCGCGCTCTGGCTGGATGCGGATGAGATGGAAGCCATATTCGCGATGGGTGTGGCCAAGCAGGTGGACCTCGGGCCTTTTGGGCGCGACAAACCCAACGGACCGATCGCGCCACTGAACTGCCCGCGCGATCAATCGCTGCTGGTGGAAGTCGCGGACAAACAGCAGATGCACGTGCTCATCATGCTCTGCGGCGAGTGCGGCGGAAAGCTGCTGGACGCGGGGGAACTGACGGACCTGAGCGAGTTCACGGTGATGGAGAAGTTGCGGGCGGCGCTGCGGCTGGGGTGAGATATTGTGATTGCAAATCGCGGCAGAACGGAGTCAGGGCCGTATTCGTCGGAGTTCGACAACGGTGTCACCTTTGCGAAGTGCTTCGAGGGCGGCGGGGAGCGTAACTAGCAGGAAGGATCGAAGGTCATCGTTCGAGCAGTTCCCGACGCGGAGCCAGAGGATTTGCGGAGGCGTTCCGAGCCGTGTCACCAAGTCAATGAAGTCCTCATCTTTGGTGAAGACAACCTCGCCTTCCCGACGCGCGGCAGCGAAGACCTGCGAATCATCCGCTTCGCGCAGGTCGATGTCCTGCACATGCGATGACTCAATCCCGAAGTTCGAGTGCAGCCACCCGCATATGCCGGGTGGAAGTTGTACATCGACCCAGAGTTTCACGCGGCGATCTCGGTGTGCGAGACGCGAAGTGCGGCGAAGACGAGGCAGGCGCGGATATCGTCCGTTTCAAGGTACGAGTAGTCGGCGAGAATCTGGGCTTCGGTCATTCCACCTGCGATCAAGTCGAGCACGTCGGACACCCGCATGCGCATGCCGCGCACGCAGGGCCGTCCGCCGCATTGCCCAGGCCGCTGAGTGATTCGTTTGAGGAGTTCGGTTTGGTCGGCCATACGGAATGATATGGCAGCAGGCACAAAGCCAACCCAGTGCTATTTGTTCACGATATGGCACCCAGTGATCTCGTGAACCAAAGAGACCCTTTCGTCGAATCTTGATCCAAGGATGGTATCGGGAATACAAAACGCGGTCGGTTCACCGACCATACCGCCCATGTCTCGCCACAGGAGCCGACGTGGGAGCTGGCGGCCAGTCTCAATATTCTTGAGCCCGACAAAGCCCACATACCTCACTCCATCGTGCGAAAAAAGTACGAGGCGCTGAACTTCGTTCAGGGGCATTTGCTTCCGACGGCGGCACATCCATCGGTACGCCACGCCGTCGGAGTCGATGACGACGATGGGCTGCGGTCTGATGAGCCGCCAGACTGAACTCGCGACAATAGCGGCTCCCATCGGCGGTCCAGCGAACGCAAGCAGCAGCGTGTGGAGATTGCTTCCTGAAAAGCCCAGGGAAAGAAACTCGATGAAATAATACACTCCAGACCCAAGCATCAGAAGGCCCGCCGCAATCAGCACGTAGAGCTGGCGACGCGGTGCAAAAACCTCTATGCGAGGGTCGGCACTCAAGCGTTTGCGATCCCTATCCGTTCACTCACCACAAACTCCGCCTCCGTCTTCTTCCGAATCGTCTCCACCGTCTCGCCCGGTGCGAGCTCAGTCAACCGAAACTTCCCGGCCTTCCCATCCAGCTCGAACACAGCAAGATCAGTGATCAGCATGTTGACGCACTTCTGCCCCGTCAGCGGCAGGTTGCAGCTCTTGACGAACTTGAAGCCGCCGTCTTTGGCGTTGTGCTCCATCACGACGACGACTTTCTTGACACCC
>JBKJOD010000265.1:0-4763 GCA_046593245.1 Phycisphaerales bacterium | reverse complement strand
ACGACGGCGATGAAGTTGTTCTTCTGCAGCGCATCCCGGATGTCCGAGGGCGTGACGTTCAGTGCATCCATGCGATCCGGCTGCAACCAGATACGCATGGCCAGCTCGCGGGAGCCCTCAATGCCGGCACGCTGCACGCCGGGGATGGTCTGGAGTTCGGGCTGCACCTGGCGGACGAGGTACTCGTTGAGCTGCGTCAGCGAAAGGGTGTCGCTGGTGAAGCTCACATAGAACGTGGCGTAGGGCTTGTCGGTCCGCTTGATATCCACGACGGGCGACTCGGCCTCGGGCGGGAGCTGGCTGCGGACCTGGTTGAGCCGCGCGCTGATCTCGGCGAGCGCGGCGTTGGAGTTGTGGTTCAGCCGGAGGTGGACGGTGACGATGCCGACGCTGGCCGTGGAACTGCTCTCGATGTAGTCGATGCCGTCGATGGCGGAGACGGCGCGCTCGATGGGCGTGGTGATGAAGCCGCGGATGGTCTCGGCGCTGGCGCCGACATAGGTGGTGGTGATGATGATCGAGCTGGACTCAAGCCGCGGATACTGGCGCACGGGCAAGCTGCTGATGCAGCGCCAGCCGACGGCGAGGATGAGCAGGTTGATCACGATCGCAAGGACCGGACGCTTGACGAAGATGTCGGTGAACGATGCCATGATTGGAGAGTGCCGAGTGCCGAGTGCTGGGTGCCGAGTGCCGAGTGCGGAGTGCTGGGTGCGGAGAGGGGCGGCGAAGTTTAGTGGCCGGCGGGGTTTGCGCCGGGGGGTGCGCCTATCGGCGCGCCGGGAGGTGGCGGGGGCATCACGAGTGCGCCGTCGCGGAGCTTGAAGGAGCCGATGGAGGCGATGCGATCACCGGCTTTGAGTCCGTCGAGCACGATGACATCGTTGCCGATGGTCGGGCCGAGCTTCACGAACTGCTGACGGGCCCGGAGTTTGTCGGGGCCTTCGCCCTTCTGCGTGGAGGGGCCGATGAGGAAGACGTGCTCGCCGTAGGTAGCGTGGCGGACGGCGAGGACGGGGACGACCACGAACTCGTGCGGGTCTTCAACGGGGACGACGACCTCGATGGACATCCCGGCGCGGAGGGTGTCGTTGCTGTTGTCCACGATGCCGCGGACGCGGACGTTTCGGGTCGTGAGACTCGCCTGCGAATCCATCGCTACGACCTTGATGGGCACGGGCGCGGGGCCGAGCATCTTGGAGGTGATCATGAAGATCGCATCCGGCTTCACGCGGCGTGCCTCTTCCTGCGGGAGAGCGAAGTCGAGGTAGATCTGCTTGTCGATGCCTTGCAGCGATGTGATCTCGCTGCCTTCCTTGAGATATTGGCCGGGGTGGATGGATCGAATTCCGACGCGGGCCTTGAACGGGGCGCGGATGGTCTTCTTGTTGATGATGGCTCGCACCTGATCGGCGCGGGCGCGGGACTGGGCGAGCTCGGCGGCGACGCGCTCGAGGTTGGCGCGGGCGGAGTCCACATCGGCCTTGGCCTGGTCGGCGTCCATCGCGGAAGCGGCGCGATGCTCCATCGCCTCGCCGATGCGACGGGCGCGAGACTCCGCGAGCGCGACGGCGGTTTCGGTCGCGGTGCGGCTGGCGGTCGCCATGTTGATGGTTGCTTCGGCCGCCTTCAGGTCGGCATCTTCAGTGGACGTGTCTAGGGTGAGAAGGACGTCGTCCTTCTCGACGATCGATCCCGAGTCGAATCGAATCTCTTTCACAGTGCCCGCGACCTCGTTGCTGACCGTGATGGAGCGAAGCGCGAAGACGGTGCCGACCATGGAGGCGGTCGGCTGCCAGTTTGCCGTGCGGGCCTCGATAACTTCGACCGCTTCGGCGGGCTCAAAGCCCTGCGGGACGGCCGCCCCGGCCGAGGACTTGAGCGTTTTCCAGAGGTATACGCCGCCTCCGAGGACGACGAGTGCGGCGACCAAAGCGAAACCGAGAGCGACTACCTTCCATCTCATCATCGTGGAGACCTCAACAAGCTTTGGATCGAAGAAGCACGCGCGGCGGGAACCTTCCGTGTGGGCGGCTGGGGGCGTCGCACATAGACGCACGTCGAAATGATACCGTTCACTTCTTCGAGGTGAAGCGAAGATGCGCGTTCTCACAGACAATCGAACTGTGAATTATCGAAGCGGAGTGGCCATGTTGCCGATTTCCGCGCCGCGCAGGGAGGTTTCCAAGATGCGGGTGTCGTTGGTGGAGAGGGAGCCGTTGAGATCCAGGTCGGCAGCGGCGTCATAGGGGCCATTGATGAGACGCTGGAAGGCGAGGTAGAGGTCGTCGATGGTGACGCGCCCGTCGCGGTTGACATCGCCGGAACCGACGGTGACATTCACGGTGTAGGTGATGACACTGGAACGGCCTGTGGGCTGGAAGGCGACGACGACGATGGTGTTGGAGCCGTTCGCGAGCCCGCCGATGGTGCGGCGATACTCGAAGCGGTCGTACTGGGAGGCGAGATTGGTGGAGTTGACCATCGTCAGCGGATCACCCGCCGGGGGATTGACAAGAATGTGAACGCGGTTGGTTGTGCGATCAGAAGCAAGAACGCGAAAGGTGTTGATGGGGGAGGCGATGGGGAGCGCGGCATCTGCGAGGGCGACGGCAGGAGCATTGCGATCAACGTATATGACGGCGCGGAAATCGGCGAAGAGCGGGTCCGTGCCAGCGGGGCGGCGGCGGAAGGCGACGACCTTGATGTAGTGCAGCCCCTCGCCGAGGGAACTGGTGTTGATGACCTGCCGATAGATGCCGTTGGTTGCGCTCACGGTGGTTGCGAGTGGCGCGGACTGGGTGACGAAGCTCTCGAAGCGCGGGATGTATGGGTCGGTGTCGGTGAAGTCGGGGCCGCCGTTCTGGCCGTTGAAGTCGGTGGCGACTCCAGCGGAGGGGTAGCCGCCGTCGATGCGGAAGGCGGCGAAGTCGTCCCAGTCTGGGTCGCTCGGGTCGGTCTTGTTGGTCGTCAGACGAATCTCTAGCTGTGCTGTGTCCACGACGGGGATGGTGGTGAGGCGACGGCGATAGGAGGGCACCGTTGATGCGTCGGGGCCGAACTGCACGGGGAACGCGGCGCCGCCGACTTGGGTGATCTGAAGCGTGCCTGTCGGAGTGGCGGGGCCGTAGACGACGAAGCCCTTGTGGTGCTGCACGCCGGAGGCGTTCTGATTGAACGGAATCGGGAGCAAGACGCGCTGCGAGGCGTCCACCGTCAGGAGTTCGGGAATCTGATTGGTCGGATCGACGATCGGGTCGGCGTGGTTGCCGGTGAGTTCGTGGAGGCGGGTGCCAGCGGGGAAGGAGGTCTGCACGTTTCGAAAAGTGACGCCATTGGAATATGAATCGTTTACGCCCACGAGAACGTTGGCCGCACCGCCGCCGGCTTTGCGGCGCTCGAAGACGAGGACATCGGCGCGAGACGTGTTCGTGCTATCGGTGTAGTTGATGATGCGCCACTCGCCGCGGGCGTATTGGTCCGAGAGGCGGATGAGGCGCGTGAGATCCGAGTTGGTGGTAGAACCCTCGGAGCCAAGCGCCGTGGGGTTGCCTTCGCGCGGCCAGAATCCGCGGAACTGAAAGCGATCAATGAACTCGCGGGAGTTGTGGTAGACGCTGGAGACACCGGGACGGAAGAGCAGATACGCCCACTCGGGAAGCGCGTACATGTTTGGGCCGGGGAGTGGGGGGGCAGCGCCGCCGGTGCCAGCGGAACCGTTGTCGTGGCTGAAGACGTGGTTCATGCCGAGGGAGCCGTTATTCCCGAAGGAGTTGGCGGTGTCGCCGCCGCCATCGACGGTGTCCAGGTGTGCGAAGAGGACGTTGTCCCAGGAGTTGAAGCCGCGGGCGTTGAGAAGGTCGCGGAGCTGACCCGCGCCGTTGAGGTCGAGGGCATCGCGGTTGCCGAAGCCATCTTTGCGGGTGTAGGTCTGCGTGAAGGAGTTGGAGTCCACGATCTCGCCGAAGGAGTAGGGCGTGGCGGGCGTGCCCGCAAAGGTTTTGCGACGGAGGTAGACAGAGGAATCGAAATACTGATTCCAGAAGAACTGCGGGATGTGCTTGGCGGCATCGAGGCGGAAGCCGTCGGCCTTGTTCACCTCGACCATCCATTGCACCCAGCGGGTGAGATAGCCGGTGGCGTTTTCGGCGACGGGGTCGCCTTGTGTCGGATCGTTCGTGTTATACGGATAGATCGTCACAGACTGTTGGCCGGAGGGGAGCGCGGTGTTGTTGAAGGTGAGCGGAGTGAGCGAGGTATCGGGATAAAACCGCGTGTTGGTGGGATCGGGTCGGTTGCGGACGGTGCCCGGCGGGATGTTGAGGGCATTTGCGCCGATGGGCTGGCGGATGTACTGGTAGTTTTTTTCCTGAGCGATGTCGATGAGCGAGAGCAAGTCGCCGTTGAAGAGGTTGTAGTTGGCACCACCCGGATCGATGGACTGCTGGGTGCCGTCGTGGAAATCACCCCAGAAGTCCGCGCCGACGCGCATGGCGAAGCCGGGATAGCCGCCGGCGTTGTAGAAGGAGTTCGAGCTGTTGCGTCCGGAGTTGTGATTTAGGATGATGTCGAAGTAGACGAGCGAAGAGGATTGGTGAAACTCGGCGACCATGGCGCGGAGTTGCTCAGCGGTGCCGTATGCGGTTTCCGAACCGGGCGAGCCGAGATCGAAGCGATCGAAGACGTCGTAGCCGGGGCTGGTGGTGTCGGCGGCCTTGCTTGGGGGTGGGAGCCAAGTCGAGTCGTACCCGGCCATGAAGAAG